>NZ_JAZGJN010000292.1:0-145305 GCF_038085095.1 Photorhabdus sp. P32
TTATAACCAGAGTCGTTATTTACTATAGCTTATCTTTAATAATTTAATTAATAACAAAGTATTATTTATTACCATTCTAATTCCTCCATTCTTTCAATTCTATAAAATTAGATACCGGAAATAGATTAACCTTAATTATCCAACCAGATAATAAAAGTTTACACTTTATAAAAACATGCTCTTACTAAGAAGTTTCCTTAGTAAGAGCCAAAGATTAAGGACGAACACCCAAAGTATGACAAATTGCATAACTCAGTTCCGCGCGGTTTAAGGTATAAAAATGAAAATCCTTCACACCTTCGCGGCTTAAAATCTTCACCATATCCATTGCAATAGACGCCCCAACCAAATTAGCGCTTTCAGGATCATCATCCAGACCATCAAACATTCTAGTCATCCAGCTAGGAATACGCACATTGGTCATTACAGCAAAACGTTTAAGCTGACGGAAATTGGATACCGGCAGAATTCCCGGTACGATTTCTACATCAATCCCGGCAGCCACACAGCGGTCACGAAAACGCAGGTAACTTTCCACATCAAAGAAGAATTGGGTAATAGCACGGTTCGCACCCGCATCAATTTTTCTTTTCAGGCTAATCAGATCAGCCTGAGAACTTTTTGCTTCAGGATGAACTTCAGGGTAAGCAGCAACGGAAATATCAAAATCAGCTTCTTTCTTAAGTAATTCGACCAGATCAGACCCATACATTTTAGGTTTTTCACTGTTTTCCGGTAAATCACCCCGTAAAGCCACAATATGGCGAATACCATTTTTCCAATAATCACGGGCGATTTCGCACAATTCATCACGACTGGCATCAATACAGGTAAGGTGCGGAGCCGCATCAAGGCCAGTTTTCTCTTTTATTCCCTTGATTATGCTGTGAGTACGGTCACGCTCGCCAGAATTAGCGCCATAAGTAACGGAAACAAATTTAGGCTTAAGGGTGCTCAGGCGATTAATGGATTTCCACAGGGTTTTTTCCATCTCGGCTGTACGCGGTGGAAAGAATTCAAATGAAACACGGATCTGTCCTTCCAGTTCAGCCAGATTCTGATTCAGCGCCTCTCGCTGATTTGCGTGAAAAAAACTCATACCCTGCACCTCGTTAACAAGCGGAATAATTTCCCATATCAATAATTTGCCAGTTATTCTTATTTACACTTCTAAACACCTATACGTTTAGACGTCTAAATAAGATGAAGGATCGGTATTTTTTAGTCAACAACAAAATTGAGTTAAATCGGTGAGGAATATTCACCCTGAATCGGAAAAAATTTCATCAAGGGATCTTTGGTTTTGTTTATATCGGCTTAGCGGATCGATGCCTAAGGCAGCAATGAGGAAAGATGCCCTATGCAGGACACCTATCCTCTGGTTACCTCAAATATCAAGCGAAGGAAATCATATTTGATCAATAAGTAAAGGTTAGAAACTTAAAGCAGTTGTGACAAACGGTTAAGATCCGACTGAATTGCGCCTGCCGTCACATCACGACCCGCCCCCGGCCCACGAATCACTAACGGATTGTCACGATACCAACGACTCTCAATCGCAAACACATTGTCGCACGGTAGCAAGGAAGCCAATGGGTGATCAGGGCATACCGCCTCAACACCCACTTTTGCCTTACCATTTGCATTAAAACGAGCAACATAACGCAGCACCATGCCCATTTCCTGCGCTGCGGCTAATCGCTGCGCCATTTGCTCATTGATAACACCGCTGTTATCAAAGAATTGCTCAATAGAACCAGATGCTGCTTCTTTCGGGACCAATGACTCAACCCGCACTTGTTCTGGCTCAATCTCATACCCTGCTTCACGAGCAAGGATAATCAATTTACGCATCACATCCTGACCAGACAGATCAATACGCGGATCAGGCTCTGTCAATCCTTGTTGCCACGCCTGCTCGACTAACTCACTAAAGGGTACTGAGCCATCAAATTGCAGAAACAACCAAGATAACGTGCCGGAGAAAATGCCACTGATGGACAAAATAGTATCGCCACTCTCCCGTAAATCCCTCACGGTATGATTGATCGGTAAGCCTGCGCCGACTGTTGCATTATAAAACCAATGACGACCTGTTTTAGCAAATGCATCACGAATGAGGCGATAATCACTGCTACTGGAAGCGCCGGCAATTTTATTAGCGCTGATGACATGGAAACCGTAGCTGGCGAAGTCGTTGTAACATCGAGCAAGTTCTTCACTGGCCGTCACATCCAGAATCACCAAATCGTCATAAGGGTGTGCTCGCATCCACAGAAATAACGCATCAACATCATACTCTGTCGCTTCATTATCAAAGAAAGCTAATGCCCGGCTAGCATCAATCCCCTGATAGTCGAGCAAACTCCGGCGACTATCCACCACTCCCGCCAGAATAAATTCAAAATCACTGCGAGCCGAAATATTTTTCTGTTCACGAGCGAATAACTCCAACCAGCGGGAGCCGATATTGCCTTTACCGAACAAAATCAGGCCAATCCGCTTTTCAGCACGGAACAAACTCTGGTGCAATCCCTGAATCACATGTTCAGTCTGATTAGTCCGCAGCACAGCGACAAGGCTGATGCCATCCTCCGCATGCCAGATAAATTCTACCGGCTGATCTTTTAGTTGCTGATAAAAACGATGGCAATGTAGTGGATTCTTGCATACACCCGCCCCAACCAGCGCCACCAGCGCCAAACCTTCTCTTAGTGAGAGTCTGCCCGGAAGCGCAGCATCTTCCAGCACACCCAGTGCACTATTCACCACTTCGGAAGTGTAACAGAGCTGGATCAAATTACAGTCTGGATGGATACCTGTTGCCAATGGACGAATTTGTTCCCGTTTTAACAACAGATCAATATCTTTGTATATCTGTTTAAAATCATGATGAGCAGCCACATGCAACTCAATCAGGCAAACATCATCATGGCTGGTCACAATTTTGGCGCCAGTTCCAGAGGCCAAAACCCTTTCAATACGTGTTGAGCCTTGCTCCGGCTGGTAACTGCAACGTAACAGCAAATCAATATCACTGATGGAAACAGGCTGTAAGGTACGGGCATGCAGCACCGGTGCGGCAAGACGAGCAAGCTCGCTGGCTTCATCCAGACGTAATAATGGCAACAAACAGGCATCTTTGACTTTTCTCGGATCAGCACTGTAAACACCCGCAACATCACTCCAGATGGTTACCCGTTTCGCCCCTGCCAAAGCCCCGACCTGAGTTGCGGAGTAGTCGCTGCCGTTTCGCCCCAACAAAACCGTTTCTCCATCATGATTACTGGAGATAAAACCGGTCACGACCAATCGCTTATTTGGGTTTTTCGTTATTAATTGATTTAGCAGCGGTTGAGAAAGTGCAACATCAATTTGCGGTTGAGCCGACCGTTCGGCACGTAAAAACTGGCGAGCATCCACCCAAGCGCTAGGAATGCCCTGAGCTTCAAGCACGGCTGACATCAAACGTGCGGACCAAATCTCTCCGTGTCCGACCACTTCCGCATAAGTCACATCACTCACCGGTTTATCCAATAATGTACTTAACTTTTCAAGATCGGCAATAAAACGCGTCACCAACTCTTCAGCAACAGTTTCAGGCAGCAAACCTCTTATCAGATCCTGCTGATAACGGCGCAGAACCTGCTGTACCTGATGAGCAGAGATACGATCGTTCTGGCTAAGTTTAAGCCAATTAATTAACTGGTTAGTCGTGCTGCCCGCCGCAGATACCACCATTAAATCACCAGGTTGACTGTAATTAGCCATAATCTTGGCTACCCGTTGATAACATTTCACATCCGCGAGACTACTTCCACCAAACTTATGTAATTGGCGGCCATTTTCCGCCGCTGCAATTGCCAGTGCACTCATGGTCACTCCTTTACTACTGCCTGAAATGCATTTTCCAAATCAGCGATTAAATCCTGACTATCTTCAATACCCACAGAAACACGCAATAGTGCATCCGTAATCCCCGCTTCCGCCCTTGCCTGCGCTGACATTCCAGCATGAGTCATGGTAGCCGTATGGGAAATTAAGGTTTCTACCCCACCCAGTGATTCCGCCAAAGTAAATAACGTTAACTCAGATAGAAAACGACGTATCGCCTGTTCACCACCATCTAACTCAAAGCTTACCATTGCGCCAAAACCAAATTGTTGCTTACAAGCAATTTCATGTCCGGGATGATCTTTTAAAGCAGGATAAAAAAGTTTTTTCACTAACGGTTGCTGTTGAAGATAATTGACAATCTCCAATGCGTTCTTTTGCTGTAACAAGACCCGTGGCGATAAAGTACGCATGCCACGCAATAGCAGGTAGCTATCAAACGCGGCGCCAGTTACACCAATATTATTCGCCCACCAAGCGAGCTCCGTGGCGACCTCTTCATCCTTTGCAATAATGGCGCCGGCAATCACATCAGAGTGTCCGTTAAGATATTTAGTACAGGAATGCACAACCAGATCTGCCCCCAACGCCAAAGGTTTCTGTAATACAGGGCTCAGGAAAGTATTATCAACAACGACTATCGCCCCAGCTTCATGGGAAAGCTGGCATATATGGGCAATATCGACAATACGTAATAAAGGATTACTGGGCGTTTCAATCAATACCAACTTTGGTTTTTTGGACAAGACTTGCTTTAATGCCTGTTCATCACTCTGATCAACAAAAGCCACTTCATAAGCCCCGCGTTGACTCAGGCTGTCAAATAAACGGTAGCTGCCGCCATAACAGTCATGAGGCGCGACCAACAGATCGCCGGGCTTAAGGAAAACCGTGCATAACAGGTGAATAGCTGACATTCCGCTGCTGGTCATAATAGCACCCGCGCCTCCCTCCAACTCAGCTAACGCCCGTTGTACCATGTCACGGCCTGGATTACTCCTGCGGGAATAATCATGTGTCCTTGGCTGATTAAAATCTGTAAAATTATATGTGCTGGAAAGATAAATAGGCGGAACAACACAGCCGTACTGTTCATCATTATTCAACCCATTGCGAACTGCTATTGTTGCCGGTTTGCGTGTCATATCAGCTACCACTGTCTGCCATAAATTAATTCAGGGAAGAATATCTGCTACCACAATAGACGTCAACACATCTAGACATCTAAACCTCTTTACGGTTAGATTAAGCAATGGGATAATTATTCATCATAACTAATGTTACTTTATTTATTAATCGTCATTAGTTTATCGCATATACTATAACTGTATAATTGATAAGGAAATTACGATAAAATGGCAATATGTCACAACGAAAGCTGGTGCTGTTATCCGGCTTAATTTTATGATTTTACGACTATTTAAGGTACCCCATGGCTGAGTGGAACGGTGAATATGTCAGCCCTTATGCTGAACATGGCAAAAAAAGCGAACAAGTGAAGAAAATCACAGTCTCAATTCCTTTGAAAGTGTTGAGGATCCTCACCGACGAACGCACCCGTCGCCAGGTAAATAACCTGCGTCACGCGACTAACAGTGAATTGCTGTGTGAAGCATTCCTGCATGCATTTACTGGGCAACCGCTGCCTGATGATGATGATTTACGCAAAGAGCGTAATGATGAAATCCCAGAGGAGGCCAAAAAGATCATGCGGGAATTAGGGATTGATCCTGATACCTGGGAATATTGATAGTAGCGCAAAAAACTCCTGTAAAAATTCAGGGATTTTTTATTATGGCTAAAATGCAAAACGCCCGATGCAAAACACCGGGCGTTAATACCAGTTGGCCTGTCATTACGGATAGGCGCAATTCGGCAATTACTTGCTGACACCTGGAACGTTGAAACGTTTCTTGAAGCGATCAACACGACCACCAGTAGCAACATCACGTTGTTTACCCGTATAGAATGGGTGGCATTGGCCGCATACGTCTAGGTTCAGAGCGTGACCAACGGTAGATCTGATTTGTATTACATTACCGCAAGAACAAGTTGCAGTAACTTCTTCATATTTAGGATGAATACCTTTTTTCATGGGATAACCTCTGTTAAGGCCGTGTCGCTATCCAGCCCTGTTGCCGCCAGACACCACACGTCGTGTTGATAAAATGAGTTTGGTATATTCCATACCAAAGGCGGCGGATCATACAGAAGATCTGCCTATCTCGCAATGAAATCCGTTGATTGTCTATGATACCCTATAGCCAATTTTTGCTTTATTTATTGATCGTTCGGAATAATTTTATGATTGTTGTTCAGGTTGCTCTGCCTGTCCCTCTTACCCGCTCTTTTGATTATCTGTTGCCCACAGAGAGTCAATTACCCGTTGCAGGGATGCGGGTAAGCGTCCCTTTTGGCAAACGTAAAGCTATTGGTATCGTTACCGGGATAGTTGACAACAGTGATATTCCAGCGGAACAACTGAAAACCATAGAATCTATTCTCGATACTCACTCCTTATTTTCAGAAAATCTTTGGCAATTATTGCTTTGGGCATCCAGCTATTACCATTATCCCATCGGTGAAGTCCTGTTCCATGCATTGCCGGTACTACTTCGTCAGGGAAAACCTGCGGAATCAACCCCACTGTGGCAATGGCAAGTCACGCCAACAGGCGCTGAATTACCACTGGATCAACTGAAACGCTCACCAAAACAGCAGCAGGTACTCGCAACCCTACGCCGTAAAGCAATATATCGCCATCAGATTACAGAACTGGAACTGAGCGAAAGCGCCTTCCAGTCACTCAAGAAGAAATCACTTATCGATTTATACCCTGTACAACCTGAATCTGAGAATTGGCGAAATCATTTCCAAATCACCGGCGAACGCCTGAAATTGAATACTGAACAAGCCACAGCCGTTGGTGCTATCCGTGCAGAAGACCAGCAATTTTCTCCCTGGTTACTGGCGGGCATCACCGGATCAGGTAAAACAGAAGTTTATCTCAGTGTGCTGGAGAATATTTTGGCGCAAGGTAAACAAGCGCTGATACTTGTACCAGAAATTGGCCTGACACCACAAACCATCCGTCGCTTCCGTGAGCGTTTCAACGCACCGGTTGATGTTCTTCATTCAGCCCTGAATGACAGTGAACGCCTTGCTGTATGGCTACGGGCGCAACAGGGTGAGAACGCAATTGTCATCGGTACACGCTCAGCCCTATTTACCCCTTTTTCCTGCCTTGGCATCATCATTATTGATGAAGAACATGACAGTTCTTATAAGCAACAGGAGGGCTGGCGTTATCATGCCCGTGATTTGGCGGTATTCAGAGCAAAAAAAGAGAATATCCCGGTGATCATGGGTTCTGCGACTCCAGCACTGGAAACACTTTACAATGTGCAACAAGGCAAATACCGCACGCTAACCTTATCCAAACGAGCAGGCCATGCTCAACCAGCGACTCAACATCTGTTGGACTTAAAAGGTTTACCACTCAAAGTCGGGTTATCTCAACCACTGATAAAGCGTATTGAAGAACATCTACAAGCCAATAATCAGGTCATACTTTTTCTCAACCGTCGCGGTTATTCACCTGCCCTACTTTGCCATGAATGTGGCTGGATTGCAGAATGCCAACGCTGTGACCATTATTACACACTGCATCAACACCATCGTCAGTTACGTTGCCATTATTGTGACAGCCAGCGCCCCGTTCCCCGCCAGTGCCCGCAATGCGGCTCGACACATCTCCAACCTGTTGGCCTTGGCACAGAACAGCTTGAAGACGGTATTTCAGCCCTATTCCCTGATGTACCCATTACCCGCATTGATAGAGATACCACCAGCCGCAAAGGAACACTGGAACAACAACTCGCTGACATTCACACCGGAAATGCCCGTATACTGATTGGCACCCAAATGCTGGCAAAAGGTCACCATTTTCCTGATGTCACATTGGTCGCTTTACTCGACGTTGATGGCGCCCTGTTTTCAGCAGACTTTCGGGCAGCGGAACGTTTCGCACAACTTTATACACAAGTCTCTGGTCGGGCTGGTCGAGCGGGTAAACAGGGAGAAGTGGTTCTTCAAACTCATCATCCTGACCATCCATTACTACAAATTTTGCTCAATAAAGGCTACGATGCTTTCGCTATTCAAGCTATGGACGAACGCAAAAGTGTGTTTTTGCCGCCATTTACCAGCCATATTATCTTGCGGTCAGAAGATCACGATAATCAGCAAGCACCTGCTTTTTTACAGCAATTGCGCCTGCTTTTAGAACATCATCCTTTACGGGATAATAACTTATGGATCATGGGCCCGGTTCCCGCATTACAGTCAAAAAGAGGTGGTCGTTATCGTTGGCAACTATTAATTCAACATCCATCCAGAACTTTTTTACAAAAAATCATGGCGATGGTTTATCCACAAATAACAACTTTGCCACAAATCCGAAAAGTGAAATGGAATATCGATGTTGATCCAACAGACAGTTAGCGATTAATTACCTCTATTTTAAAACAGATAACCTGAGCAGATTAAACATACTCTTATTTACTATTTAAAAAATCACACCTGAAGATCAGTAATCAATGAAAAAGTATTCACTAATTTGCGAGCCATATCGAATAAATGATTTATATCACACTTTTTTACAAACTAAGGAATAAACGAATTTGCCAAACTGTTTAGAATGATCCCTTAATAACATTGTCATAACCTTAAACCGCATGTTGTTGCTTTTCTTAAAGTCACTGACGGTTTCCCGGCAACCAGAAAATGACAATCATTTAACTACCCCGTCAGGAAATGAGGAGTGAGTTTTGGAGCAGAAAAAGAATGGCACCTCCGCAACGATGAAAGATGTCGCTGAAGTGGCTGGCGTTTCTACGGCAACAGTATCAAGAACACTCATGAATCCAGAAAAAGTTTCTTCCCAAACCCGACAAAAAGTGGAACAAGCTGTACTGGCAGTGGGTTATTATCCCAGTAACTTATCCCGTAATCTTAAACGCGGTGAGTCAAAAACTATTTTGGTGATAGTACCGAACATCAGCGATCCCTTTTTCACTGATGTAATTTGCGGCATTGAAGAGGCAGCGGCACAACATGGCTATCTGGTTTTAATCGGTGATTGCCAACATCAGCGAAAACAGGAACACGCGTTTCTCAACCTGATTGTCACCAAACAAATTGATGGCCTGTTGTTACTGGGTTCCAATATCCCGTTTGATGCCAGCAAAGAAGAACAAAAAAACCTACCGCCTATGGTAATGGCAAATGAATTTGCACCAGAGTTGGAACTGCCGACGATCCATATTGATAACCTGACCGCCGCATTTAATGCGACTCATTATCTGCAAACATTGGGGCATAAACGTATTGCCTGCCTCTCCGGTCCAGAAAACATACCGATTTGCCGCTATCGCCTTCAAGGATATATCCAAGCATTGCGTCGCTCTGGCGGGACAATTCGTGAAGATTATATTGTCCAAGGTAACTTTACCCATGAAAGCGGCGCTAAGTTGACCGAACAGCTACTCTCTCTGTTAGATCCTCCTACCGCCATCTTCTGCCACAGCGATGTTATGGCGATTGGCGTGATGTGGCAGGCTAAAAGAATGGGATTAAAAATACCGGAAGATTTATCAATCATTGGGTTTGATAACTTAAGTCTCGCCATGTACAGCGATCCACCATTGACAACCGTTGGCCAACCCCGCTATCAAATTGGGCACAAGGCAATGATGCTGTTGTTAAATCAAATCCAAGGTCACACAACATCTGGCGGTTCTCAGTTACTGGAATCGGAATTAATCATTCGGCAAAGCACCTGTTCGCCTAAAAGCTAGGCAAATAACCGCAGGTTAAGTAACATATCGTTTATTTTCTTTTATTTATTACTCAGCGAATTAGACAGTGGCACAACGAGATTATGTGAGTCGCGGGCGTTCAAACACCCGCCGTAAAAATACCGATAAGAAAAAATACCAAACCCAAGGTCTGCCAAAAGCAACGCTGGCCGTCGCGGTAGCATTAGTCATTATCTTTATTGGCGGCCTTTACTTTATTACCCATAATAAACAGGAAAGCGCACCAGACACCCTACCAAAACATGTTCAGCAAAATAATGGATTACCGCCAAAACCAGAAGAGCGCTGGCGCTATATCAAAGAATTGGAAAATCGCCCTGTTGGTATTGAAACACCACGTGATCCCTCATCGGGGGGGCAAATCAATTCACAAACTCAGTTGACCGCAGAGCAACGACAGTTACTTGAACAAATGCAGGCAGATATGCGTCAACCGGCAACCTCTCTGCCAGAAGTGCCATACAATGGCGTTCAGGTACCACGTTCACAAGTGATCATCAAGCCATCAGCGGAAACACAACAATCGCTGGCAACAAGACCGCAACCACAGCCTCAACAAACGTTACCACAACAACCAATACAGACTCAGCCAGTTCAACCACAAACACCGCCGCCAGCTGAAATCAGTAAACCTAAGCCCGTAGAAAAGGCACAGCGTATGATTTTGCAATGTGGTTCATTCCGCAACATGGACCAAGCTGAATCAGTACGTGCCAACCTGGCATTTGCAGGCATTGAAAGCCAGATCACAACGGGAGACGGCTGGCATCGTGTTGTTCTTGGTCCCTATAGTAAAAACACCGCAGAAAAAATGCAGGAACGTCTGAAAGGCGTTGGCGTGTCAGGTTGCATTCTCCGTATTACTGGGGGTTGAAAAATTATAATTCTCCCCCATCTATTCTGCTAAACACCGTGCACACGGTATTTTCGATAGCAGTATACTCTATGGATTTCAAGATGCATCGCGACAGCAAGGGAGCGAGTCCCCGGGAGCATAGCGAACTATGTGACCGGGGTGAGCAAGTGCAGCCAACAAAGAGGCAACTTGAAAGATAACGGGTATACACACTGTCGAAAGTACCGTGCGTCACATTTATCTATTTTTGTAACCAAGGGCTTACTCGTGACTACAATCATAAGTGTTCGCCGTAATGGCCAGGTCGTAATCGGTGGTGATGGACAAGCAACGATGGGTAATACCGTCATGAAAGGCAATGTCCGTAAAGTTCGCCGCCTCTATAATGACAAAGTAATCGCGGGTTTTGCCGGCGGTACAGCAGACGCTTTTACTCTGTTTGAACTGTTTGAACGTAAACTTGAAATGCACCAAGGGCATCTGACCAAAGCAGCGGTTGAGCTTGCTAAAGACTGGCGCACTGATCGCATGCTACGCAAACTGGAAGCGCTGCTAGCAGTCGCAGATGAAAATACCTCTCTGATCATCACAGGTAACGGCGATGTCGTTCAGCCAGAAAATGACCTGATCGCCATTGGTTCCGGTGGCCCATACGCTCAATCCGCCGCACGGGCAATGCTGGAAAATACCGATCTCAGCGCCAGACAAATTGCAGAGAAAGCGCTAACCATTGCCGGTGATATCTGTATTTACACCAACCATAATCACAACTTCGAAGAACTTCCTTCAAAAGCGTAAGGGTAGATAGTATGTCTGAAATGACTCCACGCGAAATTGTCAGCGAACTTGACAAACACATTATTGGTCAGGACAAAGCGAAACGCGCTGTAGCTATCGCACTCCGTAACCGCTGGCGTCGTATGCAGCTAGATGAAACGCTGCGCTACGAAGTAACGCCTAAAAATATCCTGATGATTGGTCCGACTGGGGTAGGTAAAACTGAAATCGCCCGTCGCCTGGCAAAACTGGCAAATGCGCCGTTTATCAAAGTCGAAGCGACCAAATTCACCGAAGTTGGCTATGTTGGTAAAGAAGTCGACTCTATCATCCGTGATCTGACCGATGCTGCGGTTAAAATGGTTCGCCTGCAATCCATTGAACAAAACCGTTATCGGGCAGAAGAACTGGCAGAAGAGCGTATTCTGGATGTCCTGATCCCACCAGCAAAAAATAACTGGGGACAAACGGAAACCCAAGTTGAACCATCGGCCGCACGCCAGGCATTCCGTAAAAAACTACGTGAAGGTCAACTTGATGATAAAGAAATTGAGATTGATGTTGCTACCACACCTGTAGGTGTCGAGATCATGGCGCCTCCGGGCATGGAAGAGATGACAAATCAGTTGCAATCTATGTTCCAGAACCTTGCTGGTCAGAAACATAAATCTCGTAAGCTAAAAATCAAAGATGCTTTCAAGCTGCTGGTCGAAGAAGAAGCCTCTAAACTGGTTAATCCGGAAGAATTGAAACAACAGGCCATTGATTCTGTTGAACAACACGGTATTGTCTTCATTGATGAAATCGACAAAATCTGCAAACGCGGTCAAACTTCAGGCCCTGATGTTTCCCGTGAAGGTGTTCAGCGTGACCTGTTGCCATTGGTGGAAGGCTGTACGGTATCTACCAAACACGGCATGGTAAAAACAGACCACATCCTGTTTATCGCCTCAGGTGCATTCCAGGTTGCTAGCCCTTCCGATTTGATCCCTGAACTACAAGGGCGTTTGCCAATCCGAGTGGAACTACAAGCATTAACCACAGAAGATTTTGAGCGTATTCTGACTGAACCAAGCGCATCTCTGACAGAACAATATAAAGCTCTCATGGCAACAGAAGGCATGAACATCAGTTTCACGGCTGATGGCATTAGCAAAATTGCTGAATCAGCATGGCAGGTAAATGAATCAACCGAAAATATCGGCGCTCGTCGCCTGCATACGGTACTTGAACGGCTAATGGAAGATATCTCCTTCGAAGCCAGCGAACGCCAAGGTCAGTCAGTTAATATTGATGCCGACTATGTTAAACAGCATCTAGATGAACTGGTTGCAGATGAAGATCTGAGCCGCTTTATCCTATAATCGGTGTATCCGATTCCTGATCCACTATAATTAATGATGGGAGGCTTGCCTCCCATTCGTTTTTTATAAACCTACAGGAGTAAGTGAACGCAGAAATGAACTCATCAACTTCTATTAGTCAAACTCAAGCATGGCTGGAAAGTTTGCGTCCTAAAACGCTGCCACTCGCCCTTGCAGCCATTATTACCGGCTCAGCCCTCGCTGCCTGGACAGGGCATTTCAAGTTACCGGTTGCCTTACTAGCGCTATTAACAGCAGCCATACTACAAATCCTGTCCAATCTCGCCAATGATTACGGTGATGTTATTAAAGGCAGTGATACTGAAAAGCGTATCGGGCCGCTACGCGGTATGCAAAAAGGCATTATTACCGCCTCACAGATGAAAAAAGCACTGAAGATTATTGTGCTGCTAGCTTGTCTGTCTGGTAGCGCCTTGATTGCGGTTGCCTGTGAAGAACCCAGCGATATATTCGGTTTTCTGGTACTTGGCCTGCTAGCAATTACTGCCGCAATTACCTATACAGTCGGCGCAAAACCTTATGGCTATATGGGGCTTGGCGATATTTCAGTACTGATTTTCTTTGGCTGGTTAAGTGTCGCCGGTACTTATTATCTTCAAGCCGGTTTTTTTGACTCGGTTGTCATACTCCCGGCTACAGCCTGTGGCCTTCTCTCTACTGCTGTTTTAAATATCAATAACTTGCGCGATATTGAAGATGACAAACAGCATGGAAAAAATACCCTAGCTGTCCGTCTCGGCCCTAAAAAAGCCCGTTACTATCACGGCTGTTTAATAATCACCGCAATACTCTGCTTGGTATTATTCACCGTACAAAACCCGTCTGGCTGGTCAGGCTGGCTGTTCCTGCTCGCTCTGCCTTGGTTGTTCAAACATATGTGGTATGTACTTAATGACCCCACACCTGAAGGAATGCGTCCAATGTTGGGACAGATGGTTAAAGTAACGTTACTGACTAATATTCTATTTTCAGTTGGTCTTACTTTTTAATTAAATGGATACCTGTTAACAACATCAATTTAATAATTGATGATTTTGCTAACATCGACCTGAAAGGGATATACTTACTGTTCCATACCTTAACCAGACGTAAATCCTATGAAATATGATACTTCCGAGCTTTGTGACATCTATCAAGAAGAAGTAAATGTGGTAGAACCTATGTTCTCCAATTTTGGCGGGCGTACTTCATTTGGTGGTCAAATCATCACGGTTAAATGCTTTGAAGACAATGGGTTACTTTACGACCTACTTGAAGACAGTGGTCATGGACGCATTTTACTGGTAGATGGTGGTGGTTCTGTACGCCAAGCATTAATTGACGCTGAGCTGGCACAACTCGCTGTGCAAAATGGATGGGAGGGCATTGTTGTTTACGGTGCTGTACGTCAGGTTGACCAGCTAGCAGAGTTCGACCTCGGTATTCAAGCTATAGCCGCTATTCCTGCTGGCTGTCGTGATGAAGGGACCGGTGCAAGCGATATCCGGGTGAATTTCGGTGGCGTCACCTTCTTCTCCGGCGATTATTTGTATGCCGACAACACCGGTATCATTTTGTCTGAAGAGCCGCTAGGACTTGATGATAACGAAGAAGATGAGATCATCTGATGGTAAAGTACAACAGATAGAATTAAGGGCGATTTTTTAGATCGCCCTTTTTGTCTGCCGGAAATTGTAATTACTGAACATCTTCCATTTTGCCCAACAAGGCACGCAGACGTTCTTGCCATACTTGTTGCTCTTGTTTTAATTGCTCATTCTCATGAACCAGAGACTCACGACTGCTGGCGGCATTCTGAATTTCCTGAGACAAAGATCGATTTTTTTCTTTTAATTCTTCAATTTCCATTTGTAGCAGGGTAATAGTATCAATCGCCTGCTGAACCTTGGCTTCCAGCTTTTCAAAAACTTCAAATGACATTCTCGGTTCCCCCTTATAAGCAATTGTCTGATTGTATGTAGCCAACGCGCCCCTGTCTAGCAACATCCCCAACACATGAAAAATAACTACCAAATAAAAACCCCAAAGTGTCTCACACTTTAATTTTTAGCAAAATAGCGGATAAATGCGGATTCGCTCATTTTGTTGACACAACACACACATTTCAATTTCGCTATTTCTCGTTTCCGCGCATTAACGATAAATTTACAAAACCTCCCTTTCAATTTCTGAAAGGTGACAATAATAATTATGCCTCTAAAATCTTCTTTGTAGGATAGAACATATGAGCCAAACCACTAGCACGACATTAACCGGACAATGTATCTCTGAGTTTCTTGGTACCGCACTATTGGTTTTCCTTGGCGTAGGCTGTGTCGCCGCTGCACGTCTTGCCGGCGCACAATTAGGCTTGTGGGAAATCAGTATCATTTGGGGGATGAGCGTTGCGTTGGCTGTTTATCTCACCGCAGGTGTTTCCGGCGCTCACCTCAACCCAGCGGTGACGATTGCCTTATGGCTGTTTGCCCGCTTTGATGGCAAAAAAGTTATTCCTTTTATTATTGCCCAGATGATTGGCGGCTTCATCGCTGCCGCTCTCATTTACATGATGTACTACAGTGTATTCCTTGATTACGAACAGGTACACAATATCGTTCGCGGCACTCCTGAAAGCCTGTTTACCGCAGGTGTATTCTCTACTTATCCAATGGCGCAGCTGTCCATTTCTCAAGCTTTTATGATAGAAGTTATCATTGCCGCCATTCTGCTCTGTTTGATTCTGTCGCTGACTGACGATGGCAACGGCATTCCCCGCGGTCCTCTGGCCCCATTACTGATTGGTATTGTGATTGCCGTTATCGGCGGCGCATTTGGTCCATTAACCGGTTTCGCTCTGAACCCGGCCCGTGACTTTGGTCCCAAATTGATTGCTTATCTAGCGGGTTGGGGAGATATTGCCCTGACAGGTGGGCGTGAAATCCCTTACTGTCTGGTTACTCTGACTGCACCCATTATCGGCGGTATTGTAGGAGCATTTGGTTACCGCAAACTTATTGGTCGCTATTTACCCTCTGATATTCATAAAACTGAAGACCAGAAGAAAAAGAAAGCCTAGAGCATTACCAGAACAGGTTATTATCATGACAACAGAAAATATGATTGAGAAAAAATATATTGTCGCCCTTGATCAAGGAACCACCAGTTCCCGAGCGATAATTCTTGATCACGACGCCAATATTATCTCGATTTCCCAAAGAGAGTTTGAGCAAATTTACCCTAAACCGGGTTGGGTCGAACACGATCCAATGGAAATCTGGGCAACCCAAAGCTCAACTCTGGTAGAAGTATTAGCAAAAGCAGATATTAGTTCCGATCAAATTGCCGGTATTGGGATTACCAACCAACGTGAAACAACGATCATTTGGGAAAAAGAAACCGGTAAACCTATCTACAATGCCATCGTTTGGCAATGTCGCCGTACCGCAGACGCGTGTACTAAACTAAAACAGAAAGAGGGATTGGAAGAATATATTCGCCAGAATACAGGGCTGGTAGTGGACCCTTATTTCTCCGGCACCAAAGTCAAATGGATCTTAGATAATGTCCCAGGCGCCCGTGAACGGGCTGAAAAAGGTGAGCTACTGTTCGGTACTGTGGATACCTGGTTAGTCTGGAAAATGACCCAAGGCCGAGTCCACGTTACCGATTTCACCAACGCCTCTCGAACAATGCTGTTCAACATTCACAATCTGGAATGGGATCAGCATATTCTTGATGAGTTACAAATCCCGCGTTCCCTACTGCCGACCGTTCATTCATCTTCTGAGATTTATGGTCAGACCAACATCGGCGGTAAAGGCGGTACTCGAATTCCTATCGCAGGTATCGCAGGCGATCAGCAAGCTGCTCTATACGGTCAACTTTGCGTCCAACCGGGTATGGCGAAAAACACCTACGGGACAGGCTGTTTCCTGCTGATGAACACAGGTATAGACGCCGTGCGCTCCAACCACGGATTACTGACAACCATTGCCTGTGGTCCTCGCGGTGAAGTGAACTATGCGCTTGAAGGCGCGGTTTTCGTTGGCGGCGCTTCCATTCAATGGCTACGTGATGAGCTGAAACTCATTGCCGATGCTACTGATTCCGAATATTTTGCCACTAAAGTTAAAAATAGTAACGGCGTGTATGTGGTCCCTGCTTTTACCGGCCTTGGCGCCCCCTACTGGGACCCCTACGCCCGAGGGTCAATTTTTGGACTAACCCGCGGCACCAACAGTAATCACATCATTCGCGCGACGCTGGAATCCATCGCCTATCAGACCCGCGATGTACTGGATGCCATGCAAGCTGATTCAGGCACCCGACTACAAGCACTGCGGGTAGATGGCGGTGCTGTTGCCAATAACTTCCTAATGCAATTCCAATCAGATATCCTTGGCACCCGAGTAGAACGCCCTGTAGTGCGTGAAAGCACTGCATTGGGTGCTGCATTCCTTGCAGGATTGGCGGTTGGCTACTGGAAAGACTTGGATGAAGTGAAAAGTAAAGCCACCATTGAAAAAGAATTCCGTCCAGGTATTGAAACCACTGAACGTAATTACAAATACAATGGCTGGAAAAAGGCGGTTGCCCGTGCGCAGGATTGGGAAGATAAAGGCTAAGATTCCCTAGATATCTAGATATAAAGAAAGGGTGAAATGAATGACCACCCTTTCTTTAACTGCTTAATTAAACAACATGCCCCTGACGCTGCATCCTATGCGCCAATGGTAACCAACAAAGCAAGATCAAAACTGACGTAAAGAACATCAACATACCCACACTAAACTGACCATTTTGCGGCAGCATTGCAGATAACCAAGTTGCCAAGCCAGAGCCAATATTCTGCAAACCACCAACCAGCGCCCCGGCTGCACCGGCCAGATAAGGAAATGGTTCCATTGCTCCTGTTGTCGCTAATGGAAATAACATTCCTGCACCAAAGAAAAAAAGCGCGGCAGGCACCAACAGCGTCCAAATATTCATAACGCCGAACCATCCCGGTAACCACATCAATGCACCAGCCAATAAACAGCAAACCACCGAATGCCACATCAGATTATAAAAAGTTCTTCCTTCCCGCCCGGCATACCATGCGCCAAAGAAAGCCGCAGGAATTGGCAAAATGAACAAAATACTGACGGTAATACTGTTCAACCCAAGCACACCGCCCATTAGCACGCCACTACTGGCCTCAAAGACCGCAATCCCTGATAAGCCGCCGATTAACATCACCAAATAAGCAGTAAACGCGCTATTTGATAACAGTTGATGGAAAGAAGTGAGCATTTTTCGTTTTTCGGTTTGCTGTGGCCGGGTTTCCGGCAACTTACAAAACACGTAATAAACAACACCAATACACAAAAGTAATAAAAACAGATAACAGGAACGCCAACCAAAGAAATGCGCTACCACACCGCCAATCATCGGCGCAAGTAACGGGCTAACTAAAATTCCCATATTCAACAAACTATTAGCATAACGCAGCGCAATGCCAGTATATAAATCCCTTGGCATCGTTCTGGCCATCACACCGGCAACCCCCGTCCCTAACCCCTGCAAAGCACTGGCGACAACCAATACATCCAAATTAGGAGAGAATAAAGCACATATAGTAGCAAACAGGAAAATTATCATACCGGCCAAGATTACCGGGCGCCGGCCAATCTGGTCTGAAAGAGGGCCGTAAAAAAGCTGTGAAAGCCCATAAGAAAACAGATATGCAGCCATCACTCGTTGTACAGAACCTATTGGCGCATTAAAATCTTTAGCAATATCTGCAATAACAGGCACATAGATTGTTTGTGTCATCTGCCCTACAGCAGCCAGTGCAATCAATATCAGCAATAAATCAAAGTTTTCTAATTTTCTCATCGCATTCACAACAAGTTTATACAATTCATAAAGTCATAAGAAACCCCAGGCTACTAAGAAATGGCCTGTATTCTCTTATTCCACTAATGTGACTAACTTAACAAATTTAAAATATTTTGCGAGATAGTGCACAATCTTCTTTGCAGAAAAAATAACAGTTAATTACGCCATACCTGGCAATAAATATGTACATATCAACTAAGTATTAACAAAATAATGGTTAATTTTTCTATAACACAGAATCGATAATGGTATTTATCTCTATGGACTAAAATAACGATGTAAAAACAAACGGTTCGGGGATTTCTTTCAGGATAGGAGATAAGTTCCAATGGCAAACTGGGTTACAGGAAAAGTCACACAAGTTATTCACTGGACGAATACCTTATTCAGCATCAGGATGCATGCACCGGTTGAAGAATTCACCGCAGGTCAGTTTGCAAAACTGGCAATAGAAATAGATGATGAACGGGTGCAACGGGCCTACTCTTACGTTAACGCTCCGACAGATAATAATCTTGAATTTTATTTAGTGACGGTTCCTGAAGGCAAACTCAGTCCGCAATTAGCAGCGTTGCAACCTGGTGATAATCTATTAGTGACAGAACAAGCCGCAGGCTTTTTTATTCTTGATGAAATACCTGATTGCAAAACATTATGGATGCTTTCAACGGGAACAGCCATTGGCCCCTATCTTTCAATTCTTCAACAAGGGGACTACCTGGAAAGATTTGAGAATATTGTATTGGTGCATGCAGTCAGACTAACACAAGATTTAAGCTATCTGCCCTTAATGCAGCAATTAGTTGAGCATTTCAATGGCAAGCTACGAATTCAAACTATTGTCAGCCGTGAACAAAACCCCGGCTCATTGACTGGCCGTATCCCGGCACTGATCGAGAACGGAGAACTTGAGGCCGCTGTCGGGCTTACGATGAAAAACGACAACAGCCATATTATGTTATGCGGTAATCCTCAAATGGTGAAAGATACCCAACAACTGCTAAAAGAGCAGCGTGGAATGACGAAACACTTACGCCGCAAACCGGGGCATATCACCAGTGAGCAATATTGGTAATTTCAGTCATCTTTGGCAGAAATAAAATCCACTTTCTCTGTCGTCTCACCAAACCGGTTTGGCCCATCCGTACCACGGAATACACCGCAATCAAGCACCATCATTACAATGATCAATGTGGGGATAAAACGGCCAATCCCCCATTGCCAGAACGGCGCCATGCCACCCCAATCAACAGCGATCAACAACCCTGCCAGTAATAAAAGCAGCGACCAACCTCCCCGCTTATTTCGGTCATGCAGACGCTTAACCATCATTGCCGCTGCGGGATACATTACCAAGACAAGCGCAAAAACAGCATAGTGCATGGTTAAAGGGGTCATTCCCTGAATAGTCAAGATAACAAGCATCAAGGCCAGGCAAACACCAATACCAATCCAGAATTCACGCCGCCCAATTCGTCCTTTGAATGAAAAAACCCATTGTTGTAATGTCATCTATTCTTTTCCAATCGTGTATTCTGTTTCTCAGCGCAGTTTAACCTAAGCGAGCGGCAACATGAAAATGGACGTTAATAAATTTCTAGCCATAATATTAGCAGCAAGCATTGTCGGTTTGCCGTTGGTAGCCAATGCTGATAAACCCACAACCACAGAACCCACAGTACAAGCGACCTATCTTCTGCCGAATGCCCCTTCCTTCGATGAAACTATTCCGCGATTTCGCGAAAAATATAATCGCCGCAACCCGACATTGCCACTACGCGAATATCGGGTAATCATAAGTAAAAACATTTATCTGCCACTGACACGAGCCGCCAGCAAAATTAATGAAAAACTTTATTCTTCCGCCGTACTTGAGCGAGGAAGTGAAAAAATAAAAAGTCTGCAACTGACATTACTACCATCGGAAAATACCGCTGAAACTCAGCAAAACCAAATTCTGGCAGAGCAGTACATGATAGCCCTGATGCGCCATTTTAACCCGACGCTTTCACAGGAACAAAGCAAAGAGAATATTGATAATTTGCTCAGAAACGGCAAAAAATCGCTATTTTACAGCCAGAACATCGGAGCCATTCGCTATATTGTGGTAAATAGTAGCGAAAAAACACTTACTTTCGCGATTGAACCGATTAAGCTATGGTTATCTGAACCCGATAACTAATCAAGATTAGTAATAAAAAAAAGCTATTGTCTGCAATGATCACTATACTGTGGAGCATTAGATCTACCGAATCGATCCTAAATTCAGCTCACTACTTAAACTTCTCTGGTTGGAGGAAAAAACATGCGACATCCATTGGTGATGGGTAACTGGAAATTGAATGGCAGTACCCATATGGTAAACGAACTTATCACTGGCCTGCGTAAAGAATTAAGCAGTATTACCGGCTGTGACGTCGCTATCGCGCCACCAGCACTTTATCTTTCTCAGGCTAAACAAGCGCTGGCTGGCAGCCGTATTGTCCTGGGCGCACAGGATGCTGACGTTAACCTATCTGGCGCATTTACCGGTGAAACTTCCGCCGCAATGTTAAAAGACATTGGCGCAGAATACATTATCATCGGCCACTCTGAACGCCGTACTTACCACCAAGAAAGTGACGAATTCATAGCGAAAAAATTTGCTGTTCTTAAACAACAAGGTCTAATCCCTGTTTTGTGCATCGGCGAAACTGAACAGGAAAATGAAGCGGGTCAGACTGAAACCGTATGCGCAAGGCAAATTGATGCAGTTCTGAACACATTGGGAGCAGAAGCATTCCAAGGCGCGGTCATCGCTTACGAACCTGTTTGGGCAATTGGTACAGGCAAATCAGCGACGCCAGCGCAAGCTCAGGCTGTGCATAAATTTATCCGTGATCATATTGCACAAAAAGATGCAGCAATCGCAAAACAGGTCATTATCCAGTACGGTGGCTCTGTGAACGCAGATAATGCCGCAGAACTCTTTGCCCAACCAGACATTGACGGCGCATTAGTTGGTGGCGCATCCCTAAAAGCTGATGCTTTCGCTGTCATTGTAAAAGCCGCAGCCGCTGCGAAAAAAGCATAATTCATTTTAATGATAATTGACCGCCGTATACCTACGGCGGTTATTCATTTTCAGCGTTGAATAATCTCATCAAACACACCGCCCGTAGCAAAATGCACTTTTTGCGCTTTTCCCCAGCCACCGAATACGTTATCGACAGTAAATAATTCCAATGCAGGAAAAGAGGAACGGTACATATCGGCAACCGCTTTATCACGTGGCCGATAATAGTTTTTAGCCGCTATCTCCTGTCCAACGGGAGAGTAAAGGTATTGCAGATATTCTGTTGCTAGCTCACGGCTATGACGTTTATCAACCACCTTATCAACAACAGAAACCGTCGGCTCAGCCAAGATTGAAAGGCTAGGTGTCACAATTTCGAATTTATCTTTATCAAGCGCATTAATTGCTAATAATGCTTCATTCTCCCAGGCAATTAATACATCACCGATTCCACGCTCAACAAAAGTACTGGTCGCTCCTCTTGCGCCAGAATCAAGCACTTCAACATTCTGGTAAAGGGCTTTAACAAACGCTTTCGCTTTGTCCTGATCCTGATTGTTATGAATCAACCCATAACCCCATGCAGCCAGATAATTCCAACGTGCGCCGCCTGATGTTTTTGGATTAGGCGTCACAACAGATACACCTGGACGAACTAAATCTGACCAATCTTTAATTTGTTTCGGATTACCTTTCCGCACTAAAAAAACAATGGTTGAAGTATAGGGGGCAGAATTCTCTGGCAAACGCTTAATCCATGCCTTCGCTATCCGGCCACGTTCCGCAATGGCATCCACATCATAGGCCAAAGCCAGTGTCACCACATCCGCCTCAAGGCCATTAATAACAGAAGTTGCCTGTTTACCCGAGCCACCATGAGATTGCCGGATTACCACTTTATCCCCTGTCTTCTGCTGCCAATAATCACTAAAAGCCTGATTATACTGCTGATATAACTCTCTGGTTGGATCATAGGAAACATTAAGAAGTTGAAGATCTCTTGCCCATACGCTGCTACTGGTAATCAATAGTAACGCCAATGCTACATGCCATCTGACTCTCACTTGAATCTCTCCACAAACTGTTTTTAACGGTTATGAAATCCAAGGCTGACAGAAAGCGTTATCACTCAGAAATAATTAAAAGCATTTATTTATATATGATAGGAATATACTTAGGAGACATTACAGCCTCCAAAGAGGCTGCAACAGATTTAGATTTGCCGGTATTGACGTGATCAATATAGCTTTTTCGCGGTTTCCAACCAATCCTGTTTAAACACGCGTTTCATATTCTGCACTGCATCAATGATGTCATGATGAACAAGTTTCTCGTTCTGAATACCAACACAGCGACCACCATAACCTTCCAACAGTAATTGAATGGAATATGCCCCCATACGGGAAGCCAGAATACGATCATAGGCAACCGGGGAACCACCACGCTGAACATGCCCTAAAACTGTGGCGCGGGTTTCATGATGCGTCTCTTTTTCGATATGTTTCGCAAGTTCATAGACATCACAAACATGCTCGGTAATTGCAACGATGGCGTGGCGTTTACCTTTATCGATACCCGCTTTAATTTCAGCCACGAGCTCATCACAACTAAACGAGACTTCCGGTAGAACGATAAACTCACAACCACCCGCAATAGCGGCTGATAACGTGAGATCACCGCAATAGCGCCCCATCACTTCAACAATGGAAATACGTTTGTGGGAAGTCGAGGTGTCACGCAAACGGTCAATCGCTTCAACTACTGTTTCCAGCGCAGTGAAATAGCCGATGGTGTAGTCGGTACCCGCCACATCATTATCGATGGTGCCCGGTAGACCGATACAAGGAAAACCCGCTTCTGTTAGTTTTTTCGCACCAAGATAGGAACCGTCACCGCCGATAACGACCAGAGCATCGATACCGTTTTTTCTCATATTCTCAATAGCGACAGTACGAACCTTCTCATCCCTGAACTCAGGGAAACGGGCTGAACCTAGAAAAGTTCCGCCACGGTTAATCATGTCGGATACACTAAAGCGGTCAAGTTTCTTCATGCGGTTTTCATACAAACCAAGATAGCCATCATAAATACCGAAAACTTCCAACCCTTCGGTTAATCCCGCACGAACCACACCACGAATAGCCGCATTCATACCTGGCGCATCACCGCCACTCGTTAAGACACCGATTCTTTTGATCTCATTGCTCATGATGACCTCTGACTTGTAGATGTAATAATTGCAAACCCGCTAATGACGGACTCCGTATGCAATCACTTTGCCTGAACTAAAATCCGCTTTTTCTTAACCTGTTATCGCCCAGCGTACTGAAACAATCAGGCTGAATTGATTCAATTCTTTATATAATACGGTAAAAAACTAAGTCTGCATTAACACTGAGTCTCTTTTTTGAGATCAAGTTGACTAAAATGCCTCCATAGCTCTTACGTTCATCAATCAACCTCTGAGAAATCCCGTTCTTGCATATCCCCCATCCACACTGGATAAGAATTTACAGCGTTTTTTGCTAATGCCAACAAGATACGCTGTGCGTTTTACCGTTCATTGGCGAGGGCATAAACCACATCTCCGGCCCGCTCACCAATAGCAATAACAAGCAAAATCATCCCATTGTCGTTCACCTCATAAACTATATAATTCGACATTAGATCATTTAAAAGCGCCTTTAAATGATCTTTTATTTAAGCTCTATGTATAAAAATAACGTGTCAGGTGGAAAAAGACTGGAGCGGCAAAACATAACGAATCGATCCGATCTAACATACCGCCATGCCCTTCAATCATTTCGCCGAAATCTTTAATGCCACTATCACGTTTTATCGCCGACATACATAATCCACCAATAAAGCCCATCAACGTAATGGCTAACGACATCAAGCCAGCCTCCCACGGAGAAAATGGCGTTACCCAATAAAGTGACATTCCTAATAACACTGAAACCAAAATACCACCAATAAAACCTTCAACTGTTTTATTCGGGCTCAATTTAGGCACAATAGGATGTTTACCAAATAATTTACCAAACACATACTGCAAAACATCCGACATCTGCACCACAATCATTAAAAACAACAATAACTCGACATTTTCCCCCTCATAACCGGGAATATCCAACATCAATAAAGCGGGCGCATGGCTAATACAAAATACAGCAACTAACATACCCCACTGTATTTTGGCTGTCCGTTCCAGAAAGTTAGTCGTATCCCCGGCTAATGCGATACGGGCAGGTAAAAATAGAAATACATAAACAGGAATGAAAATAGAAAATACGCCATACCACTGAATACCAACTGCAACATACTGTAATGGCATAAAAATAAAGAAACACCAAAACATGGCTTCATGGTCACTTCGTCGCGTTGGTGTTAAAGTGAAAAATTCCCGTAAGGCAAAAAATGACATGCTTGCAAATAATAAAACTGAGCCGACTGGCCCAATAATAACTGCCAACACACAAACAATGCACATCATCCACCAACCACGAATGCGGGCATTTAGGTTATCGATTGCTGGATTATTCTTATCCCCTGAATATTTGGAGGCCAATATTGCCCCAACAATACTGGCAATAATTAATGGTACGAACATGCCTCCCATCAATAGCAACAGTTGCTTATTAAGCATGATCATAATATTAACGCCTCCAATGCCAAACGAGCCCGCTGTAAAAAATCAGCCTTTTCCTCTTTTACACCTAATTTTTCCAAAGGTTGCCCAAATGTTGCAGAACAAATAACAGGAACAACAAGTGCCGAGCCTTTTGGCAAAACCCTGTTTAAATTTTCCAGATAAACCGGAATAAGCTCAACATCAGGATATTTCTTCGCT
This sequence comes from Photorhabdus sp. P32, assembly GCF_038085095.1. NCBI lineage: Bacteria > Pseudomonadati > Pseudomonadota > Gammaproteobacteria > Enterobacterales > Morganellaceae > Photorhabdus > Photorhabdus sp. P32. Next base: position 25,556 of record NZ_JAZGJN010000292.1, read on the forward strand.
AAATAATATAGACCGCCTTTAAACCTATTAATTTGTTCCCCACTTCCTCGTGTCCCCTCAGGGAATAAAATCAAAGATTCCCCTCGTTTTAATACATCTTCCATTGGCGTCAGGGTATTTCCCTTTAAACAATCCTCTCCTTTACGATCAATAAGCACAGCCCGAAAAACTTTATTAATAAAATATCTACGCAGATAAGTTTTACTCCAATAATCACGAGCAGCAACTGGATGCACCCGAGAACGTAACACCCGAGGAAACCCGGCCCAGATAACTAACCCATCCAGATGACTGCTATGATTAGCATAATAAATTCGGGAAGCTACCGATGGCTTACATCCAATCCAACGAATTCTCACTCCTGTTAACAAACGGCAAAGCCCAGACAGAAACGAACCCATACCTTTACTTACCAATGTCACTTCTTGTGGTCTATTCATTACAAGCATCCTTCTCTTGTAATTCATCCAATATGACCCTGGTTCGCCGAACACATGTCCAGAGACAACCCAATGTGATAACGACTAATACCGCCAATAAAAGATACTGGCCCCATAACTGAGGTAAAAAAGCGGCAACAATTGAACTAACGGTAATTAATGCCATTCGATGCTGTTTTGCCATCGGCCCGAGGAAACGCTGAGGTAAACCACAAGTCCCACCTAACAAGCGAATATAAGCGGTCAAAACAGCTAATAATGCGGCAATACAGCCAAGAGAAATCGCAAATGGAAAAAGTATTAAACCATACCCCACCCCAATCAGAATAAAAGAATCAGCAATACGATCAGGAAGATCATTAAAAACAGTACCGGCAGCCGTCTTCAATCCCCCTTCAACAGCGACCATGCCATCCAATAAATTACACATTAGCCGGCCTTGAATAAGTAAGGCTCCAATAATCAATAAAACTGATGTCAACCAAAAAGACTCGACTAAAAAACACACGGCAAAACACACACCAGCTAATGCAGCAAAAACAACGCTGGCAACAGATATGCCATTTGGTGTCGCCCCTTTACATTGCAACCATCTAGCCATTTTACTAGCCCACACTGCATTGCGTGTCTTGATCGGACGCCGATCTTTTACCTCGTTACCAGACATACCCTTTCCCTTTTTGAGCACAAATGAACAATCAAATCTACTTAAGTTAAATGAAATAAGATAAACAGGATTGGTTAGAATAACAACAATAAAAAAAACTGCCGGTGGGAAGAGGCAAACGGAGATCGCGCCAATTTTCCCTTGTTGATTAATTTGAAATAACAGAATTTACTTCAACAAGTGCCCACACATTGACCACATCGACATAAGCCCCGATTTTTTCGGGGCTTCAAAACGTTGGTAATGCGGCTTGATTTTCTATACACTTGACGTATTAACTATTAATACACTGGTGAGATATGAGAAAAATTACTACTGTCAGTATGGGCGAACAGCTTGACAGGTTCGTACAGCATATGATTGAAAGTGGCCGTTATGGAAATGCCAGTGAAGTTATGCGTTCGGCGCTGCGTTTGCTGGAACAACAAGAAGCTTACGATGAGATTGTACGCAAAGCGGTTATTGCTGGCTTGGAAAGTGGGGAAAGCTCGCTGACCCTACGGGATATAGCGGAACAACGGAAATGCAGACATAATGTATAAGCTCACGGATCAGGCTGCTGAAGATTTTGCTGGGATTTATGATTATACACTTTTGCAGTTAGCTGACCATTATACGGAGGCACTGGAAGCATTTTTTGACACGCTAGCAGAGATGCCACATATAGGGAGGGAATACCCATCTGTCCCAGGTGTAATGCGGGTTGAGTTTCACCGCCACACGGTTTTCTATACTATCCGGGATACCGATATTCTGATTGCGCGTATCCTTCATCAACAGATGAATCACCCCCGTTATCTTCTCTGAGCGGGCAGGGGCTACTTTGTGCTGCGCATCAAGCCAGCGTAGCTGTCTCACCCTGCGAGCTGCCATTGCTGATGCAACATCAAAAATCTGCTGGACTTTGTCAATAATCTGACCGACTAAAGTCGGTGGTTTTAACCTTTCATATGGAAGAATAAATCTCTCAGACAATAAAACCCATGTTCGCTATTAAAATACGAAAACCAGTCTTGCGCAGAATTTATAAACCCATCACAATTATCTTTGATGCACTGATACATATCAATTAAGTCGCTGTTGGCATCCGCAATTAAATACGCATCATATTGAGTATTCATCATCACAGAACACGAACCTGCGAACAGTTCAACCAACCGTTGACCTGCTGGCAAATAGGGCAGCAATTTATGCATAATGCGGACTTTGGAACCTGCCCACTTCAAGATAGTTTTATTCACCAATTCATATACTCCGATAATGCTTCTGTTTCAGTTCAAAAACTTCCTGACATGCGACGCAGCGGATGACTCCAGCGATATTCATCCGGCGTTCCACGGGGATAAGTTGGTTACACTCTTCACATTCAAACGCAGAGACACCGACAAAGCGGTTTACATGCTCTGATATTCTGCGCTCTAGCGTTTCCTCAGCATGTTGGCAAGCATGGTCAATTTCCCTAGACACTCTCCAACTCCCGAGCTTCGTGTTCTATTTTCTCGGCTTCACTGTTCAGCAATGCAGATGAAGCAGCATAATCCAATTTATTTGCCACAATATGCGCTGCGATTTTTAACAGACGAGAAGAAGAACGCTCTGCTAATATCTTACGTTCGTCTTCTCTATTTCTTTTAATTAATTGCTCTATATTCATCTTTTATTTCCTATTTTTAGGCAATGAAAACCCCTGCGAATTTACGCATTAATTTCTTAAATTATGCTTTAAATTAATATTGGGTTGGTTTTGGCAATACCAATTTATCTGGCAATATAGACGCCACAGCCCGAAGTTGATTAATTGCCAGTATTAATGAGCGCCGTTCCTCTATTGTTAATTCTCTAAACTTGACGTGATAACGCTCTTTCTCAAAACCTGCCAAATGAAAAATTAAATGCAAAACCCGTTCATTATTTCTAACGCGGTTATTTGTGCGATCGCGCATAGTTTCAATGAAATCTGCTAATTGGTTATTATTTTCTTTATTACCACAAAAATACCGATTACGCGCCTCAGATGCTTTATTGAGACCATCGATTTTCTCATCCAGTGTTAAGACAACCGCACGGCGCGGTTCTGTATTTGCCATTTCATCACCTGTAAATAAAAACTAATAACGGGGTTAATATCACAGTTGCCAAACCAATTACCGAAATTATGAAATATCTGTCATGATTCGTCTTTTGGAAATTATCACCTGTTAATTTATATTTATGCGGAATTCTCGTTAACTCGTTCATTTATTTTTCTCCCGTAAAGCCGCCTTGCAAAACTGATAGCCTGCTTTTTTGAATCGAATCGGCCATAAGAGTATTCACCATCACTGACCTGATATTGGGTAATGTGAGCTACGGCGTTCTTGCATAAAGGCCGAATAAGTAATTTTCCAAATTTTACCCGCCCTTTCTTATATTCCTCTGGTGTTGGGATTTGAGTCATAGCACTCACCTTACAATCCAACCCACAATAACCACGCATCACGTAATTCTTTGGGACGATTCAAATATACGTCACGCATTCCTCTATTAAACTCAGTACAAGAACTGATAGACGAGACCTTAGTGATTTACTGAACTTATGGTGGCTATATCACGGATAAACCGCAGAGAACGGCACTATAGAAAAACGACAACTGATGAAGACAATCAGGCAGTTAAATGATCCATCTATAAACCGTCTCAACAAGCATGTTTTACTGGAACACCGCAGTAATCGCCTAGCTGATGGGATCAAAGCATCAACGATAAATCGGGATATGTATCGTCTATCAGGAATGATAACGACATTGCAAAAACTTGAAGTTTTTAGCGGTAGCAACCCACTGAATGGATTACCCCCGTTAAAGGAAAAGCAGCCAGAAATGACCTTTTTAACAAAAGAAGAAGTCAAAACGCTGTTATCAGCACTATCAGGGGATGAAAGAAAAATTGCGCTGCTATGTCTCAGCACGGGTGCCAGATGGGGAGAAGCATCAACCCTAAAAAGCGCCCAAGTAAAGAGTTGTCGAGTGACATTTTTAAAAACCAAAAATGGCAAGCAAAGAACTATTCCGATATCAAAAGAGTTAGAAAAGGAAATCAAACAGAAGTCAGGGGAATTATTTGACGTTGATTACGAAAGTTTTCGTACAAAGCTAAAGTCAATAAAACCTGATTTACCAGAAGGACAAGCAACACACGTTCTACGCCACACATTCGCGAGTCACTTGTGATGAAAGGTGGAAACATTGTTGCACTGCAACAAATAGTCGGTCATGCCAATATACAACAAACTATGGCATATGCTCATCTGGCACCCGACTATTTGCAATTTGCAATCACGTTAAATCCACTGAATGGCGGCATGGAAATTTAGCAGTAACAAGCAACCGTAGCACTCAAAAGTGTCCACATTTAGAAATTTCCACGCTACTTACAGTTGCTTGTAAAAATTTTATCTGGTTGATTTTAAAGTGAATTAATCTTAGCCAGATAAAAAAATCCCGCCATAAGGCGGGGAAAAAACAGGGATGGTGTCTACATACAACCCATAACATATTGAAAATAAATATACTTTTTCTATCATCGTCCACCCAATGTCCACATTGACGACAAAGCCCCTTAAACGGGGCTTTCACCACAAATTACTTTCATAAGAAATAATTAATTAAAATTTAACTATCACCTTAACAGATCTATCAATCCCACATATTGTAGACTTTTTCATTTATCAAGGCCGAACAGGAAAGTATCCTCGATAAGTCACTATTGCAGTATCTGTTATCGCTGGGGTGGTTGAGTAGACCCCAACAACCCCAAACAGCAATAAAAACAAGTTTTGTCACTGTCCGGCGTTATCTATTTTATTGAAGTTCCCGCTCAAGCAACTGAACTATGAACTGGTTCTTTGAGACTGCATGTGATATTGTCGCCGCGGTCAAGCGAGCTTCCAGCCAGCCAGGATAACGAAGAGTAAAAGATTTTAGCTTGTCCTCTTCCTTGAATGGGTTAATTCCCTCTTCCTCGCACGTTTCTATATATTCAGCCAGTGAGATTTGTCCCTCTTTTTCAAGCCCGTCAATACTGTTTGATACGAAATCACAATATCCGGTGACATCCAGAAACTTGCCGCGAAAGGCCCTAATTTCTGCTTCGTAGGTAACAGAAGCAGGATGACCATCGATAGTCATAATGTTGTTGCCTTTAATCATGTTCGACCCCTATTACATTTTCGAACCACTCACGAAGGCCATTTACTGCGCCTTTATCCATTACGTTACCAGGATGAGGTTGATGAGTCTGATAGACTGAGCCCATGAGGATAAACTTCCGGCGTGATCCGTTGCCGTTCTTGATCTTCCCCCCCAGTTTGTTAATCAGGCTGACTACATCATCCCATTTTATGCCGGATTTCGGCGGGATGGTCAGCACATCCGCAAGGGTCTTGCGGTGCTTTGAGCTCAGCTCTTTAACCTTAATCATCTTTCATCCCATTGACGTCATTTGATGACATCATTCTACTTTTGTCCCATTATGATGTCAAACAATGACGTCGTTTTTTGCTTCTTAAGTTTGTTAATTGGGATTTGAGTTGAGTAGACCTTCCGGTTACCCGGACGGACCCCTCCTTAGAACCGGACGTGCGGAACTAACGCATCCGGCTCCCGACAGATCAGAGTCCTCGCACATATTCAGCGAGTCCTGAGTATTGATCGGGTTTCCCATTTCGTTGGATAATCCAGCATTTTCAGGATCAGATTCAGCTTTTTCCACGTCAGTTAGCGACGACCACCTTTACGGTTGAACCATCTGTAGATTATTCGCGTACTTTGGTAGATAAACTGCCCAACTCGTCTCTGGTTATCAGATATGCCGTGATAATTTATCCAGCCTCTGATTACTCTAATGACAGTATTCAAAATGAGCCTTTTGTCGGTCGTATTCAGATTCTTCCAAAGGAAGTCCCTTCAATTTGGCTGCGAAACGGTCTTTTCGGCTGGTTAACTTCAGTCGCCAGTGTCCTTTTCGCGTAGCACGAGCGAGAGTGTCACAGTATGAAAATGGAACTCATCAGCCAACCTTTGAAACAATGTGTGCGTTCTCCAAGGTGTTAAACGTTCCTGAATGCTATTTTTATATTGTAGATGATGATTTTTCCGATGTTGTTTTGGCTATTTATCAGATTTTAGTGAACCACAGATACGTCCCTGAAAATTGAATATAGTTTGAGACAGTCATGACATAAGCTTAAAAGCACCCTACTATGAATAATAGAACGCTTTTTTAATTACTTACTCATTGGCAACTATCCAGTCAGAATGGAACCCTGTCGCCATGTTCATTCTCAACATCAAACTTATACTTTTTCTATCATCGTCCACCTAATGTCCACATTGACGACAAAGCCCCTTAAACGGGGCTTTCACCACAAATTACTTTTATAAGAAATACTTAATTAAAAGTTAACCATCCCCCTAACAAAGCTATCAATCCCACATACTGTAGGCTTTTTCATTTATCAAGGCCGAACAGGAAAGTATCTTCGATAAGTCACTATTGCAGTATCTGTTATCACTGAGGTAGGAGTATATCAACCTAGCTGGGGATTACCTCTGGCGCAACAGCATAGAGCACTACGACCACTATTGCCGGATTAACGTGCTTTATTTTCCGAATTCTGAGATGTCCCTTAAATGTGCGTAATGTGGTACTTACCTAGCAAATTCTTTAGCAAAGTTACTAAACACTATAATACTCTTTAATAGCTAAATAATTACTGTTAGTGTCGTTAACACTATATGATTTTTGTTAAGTAAGTTTTGACAAAAAAAACATTAAGAAATGTTACATATATCGTCAACTACATCTTTAATAACTGACGGTTAATTTTATGATTAACAAACGTTTAAAAGCCGCTCGTTTGCGTGCAAAGATCACGCAAGAAAAACTAGGGATTGCGGCTGGCATAGATGAAAAGTCAGCACGAGCGAGAGTATCACAGTATGAAAATGGAACTCATCAGCCAACCTTTGAAACAATGTGTGCGTTTTCCAAGGTATTAAACGTTCCTGAATGTTATTTTTATATTGTGGATGATGATTTTTCTGATGTTATTTTGGCTATTCATCAGATTTTAGTGAATTACAAACACACTTCTAAAAATTGAATACTGTTTGAGATAGCACTGACACCCAATAATGGCGCTAACCGTATCCAGCGCCATTGGCTCAAATTCACCCTTTTCTACCTTCTACGCGACGGCCAAATATCGGATGGATGTAAACCTAGTTCGGTGGCAATCAAAGTTTCTCCTTTTGGCCACGGACGATATAGCGCATTACTTAATGTGGATGATGCTAACCCCGCTTTACGTGAAACGGCTGAAAGATTTGTTCCTTGTTTTCTTAGAGCGGCAATAATGTCTGCTGGATGCCAGTCATCAGCGATTGTTTTATTCATGATAGTCTTCCTTTCGATTCATTTAATTTTTCTGCTAAGAATTCCTTAACAAGGTTCATGTTAAGAGATACTAAACATACCGTCAACATTCTTAAAGAAAATATAATGTGACTATCGTTAAGGATTTAACTTTACATATTCATAGCTAAAATAACGTGCTCAAGCACCAAAAATATTCGTTTTTGGTAACTGATATCCATGCCACTTCACCTTGCCAAAAAATTTATACACAAGCCATCTTTGTAAAAAACCATATTAAATAAAATATATAGCAATTAAATCTTTAATTTTCATAAATAACAAATTAAACATTAAGATTATTGTTAAGTAAGTTTTGACAAAAAAAGCACTAAGAGATGTTAAATATATCGTCAGCTACATTTCTAATAACTGATGGTTAACTTTATGATTAACAAACGTTTAAAAGCCGCTCGTTTACGTGCAAATATCACACAAGAAAAACTCGGGATTGCGGCAGGCATAGATGAAAAATCAGCACGAGCGAGAGTATCGCAGTACGAAAATGGAACTCATCAACCGACCTTCGAAATAATGTGTGCATTTTCCAAAGTATTAAACGTCCCTGAGTGCTATTTTTATACTGTAAATGATGATTTTGCTGATATTGTTTTGTCTATCCATCAGATTTTAGTGAATTACAAGCACGCTCCCGAAAATTGAATATAGTTTGAAATGGTTATGGTATAAGTCCTCTCTCCACCACATAACCCCCTTTCGGAAAAAATATCTTTCACATAAAAAAGCGCCCCTATGAATAATGGAACGCTTTTTTAGTCATTTATTCACCAAAAACTATTCAATCAAAATACCAGCACGGTCTGCTGTTCGTTATCAGGATGTGGAGGAACCGCTTCAATCAATGTCGGCTTGGTCACGAACCGAACAAAGGTTTCATGACTAACGAATGTTGAGCCACAATTAATATTCTGGCACTGGTTGTAACGTTCCTTAGTTTGAGTCGTATGTTCAAAACTGCTACGGGTGTGGGCGGCATGACCGCATAAGGGGCATCTCATCATAACGCGAGTACCTCAACAAACAGGTTGCCATAGCTGAAACTGGCACTAAAGCAACTATACCATATCTGAATCAGAAATTTTCACTTCCAATTGCAAAGATGACCTTAATCCGCTGTCATCCAAAGTATGAGTGACGGTAACCAGAGTCCAGTCTGCCATATCAATTTCAGGCTTGAAGCCATTCACCCTGACTTTCATTTCAGGGAACAGCTCTGGCCTTCCCTTCGCCAGTTGAATAGAGAATGACGCCACACCGCGCTGAATTTTCTCCCATTCTGCTTTAGCTGCACGTTCAGCATTGGCCTTGTTGGCATAGATGTGCTTCATCACAAAAACATTGCCCTCACTGCCAACCAGATAATCACCCTGTTTTTCTTCTTTTTTCTCCGATTTGGTCTTATTCCGCTTGCGCTTGACGGTGACGTTCCCTTTTTTCCTCGGATTACGGGTATTAAGCCAATTGGCGGAAACGCCGGTATAAGCGCCCCGGTCAGCCAGTGAAAAACGGTGATCGTCTCCAGATTGCCGGGTAATGATAACCGAAGGCAGGGACTGCCCGCTGGCGGCTTTGTTCTGCCCCTGTCGGATAAAAAGCAAATAGCCACTCTTGATAGTGGCAATGGCACCCTCCTGTTTTGCCAACCGGGTTAGAAAATTGCTGTCGGATTCGTTGGTCTGGTCAATATGACTGAGGGTGATGTTAGCTAGCATTTTGTCCACTTTCGGCGTCAAATCGTTACGTACAGCAATAGTGTGCACAATATCGCTGATCGTTTTCTGGTGATAGGACACCTCGCGATTGATATTAAGCATCGCCCGAAAATCTGCGCTGCGAGCACGGATGATTATCTTGTCCGGCGCACCACTGTATTCGATTTCATCCACAATAAACTTACCTTTGTGGATCAGCGGTTCCCCCTGCCAGCCCAGATGCAAGGACAGCTCAGTTCCACGACGGGGCAGAGATAACAGACCATCGCTATCATCCAGCTCAATATCCAACTGGTCAGCCTCAAAGCCCCGATTGTCGGTTAGATTCAGGGAAATCAACCGTGACTGAATGCGGGCATTGACATTTTTGTCACCAGCACTGAGAACATACACAGGTGTATTAGTTTTGCCAGTTACCCAATCGAGTTCTAGCATATCAGGTAAAGAAATCATGAGAATAGCCCGCCCAATTTGTGTGTGACACGGGTTTTTAAGTCAGTCATTTGGGTGCGAAGGTCGCCGAACATCTCCCCTAAATTGTCATCCACACGGCGCAACGTGACGGTAAAGTCAATTTTACGGGCGGTACCGTCGGTAAAAAATTCACTTTTGGTCTGGTCGATACTTTCAATAATAAACATGCCGTAAATCGTGCCGCTACCATCCAGAAATGACCATGCCTTGCCACTCTCAGCCATCAATTGCAGGGCCAGCAAGGACAACCGGCCGCCGGTGATTTCAGGGTACAGGGCACCGGACAGTGTAATAGTATCGTTATTTGGCCCCATAAACTGGAAATCAGGACGGGCACCTACCCGATTGTTAAATCCATAGCGCCATGATTGTTGATGTTGCAGGCTCTGGTATGGCGTGGTTTTCAGCATAAAGACAAACAAACCCAATGCGGCCATCATGAATAAAAGTCCTCGCTATCAAAAAATGAGCTACGGGCACGGGCGCGTTGTTGTCGCTCACGGCGATCCAGTTCACGCGCTACCGCCTGCGCGATATCCTGTACGGATTGCGCAGGAACGGCGTGTATATGAATTTCATAAACAGATCGTCTGTTGTCCTGGCTCTGGTTAGCAACTGAAACTGCCGATGTCTGATACTGTGACGCAGGCAAACTGTATGGATGCAACGGAGAATTTTGGGCGCTGACTGGCAAGACTGCCCCTACAGATAGGGCCGCGATTGTCGCCAGTGCAGCCGTTTGACGGCGACTGGTGACACGGGCGGGGCCGTTGATGATCTCCGGGCCATATTCCCCCACGATGCCAATCTTACCCGTCGGGATGTAACCACCTTTATCGAATCCACCCGCCAGTATGCCGCTAATCGGACTGGTTGCTTCCTTATAAGCATTCAATGCCGCCTTTTGCCTAGTATCTTGGTTTTCTTCCTGCATAAAGTCGGGAGTCAAGGCGTCTTTAACCATCTTGCCCAGTTCGGAGAATTTCTTTTTCAGGGATTCCCATTTTTCCTCAATGCCTGCCTTAAGATTTTCGACAAATTCACCGCCAATCTTCTTAAATTCGGACGGAATTTTTTTCGTATCAGCGACCAGCTCATTCCATTTGGCTAATGCCCGCTGCTTGATGTTTTCCCATGTAGTGGAAACATAGTTCGAAATGTTGTTCCATAAGTTCTGGAACCACGGGCCGAGTTTGCCCCAATATCGCCAGATCAGGTAAGCGCCCACAGCAATCAAACCGATAACCGCTAAAATGGGGTTTGTCCACATAACATGCCCCAACCACATCGCCATTTTCCCAATATAGGAAAACACGTTACCAAGACGTAGCATTGAGCCTACTCCCTTGATACCCAACACTGACAGACCAAATTTAACGATTGCCAGTGGTCCCAACAGAGCAACCAATGCCAGCGTAATCGCACCAAAAACCGTCAAAATAATACCCAGCCCAATACTCACCATCGTTAACGTTTTGGTCAGTTCAGGGTTGGCCTTCATCCACTCACCCGTTTTACTGATAATTTTGGTGATACGCTGGGTGATCCCACGCAAGGGACTATCCACACCGCCAAAGATTTGAATACCGATATCTTCCCATGCCGATGACAGACTTTTTAGGTCACCGTCAAGGTTATTAGTCATAGTATCGGCGACTTTCTTAGCCTCACCTTGGGCGTTCTTCAATTCTTTGATGAGTTTCTGCAATTCCCCCGTACCGGCTCTTTCAGCCAATACTGACAGCGCGGAAAAGGCTTCCTCTCCGGCAATGGCTTTGAAAATGCCGGCACGCTGAGCGTTACCCATCTTGGCCGTTTTCTTGTCCAGCTCAGTCAGGATATCCGGCAATGCGCGGAGATTACCCTTGGCATCTTTAGTCTGAATGTTCAGTTTTGCCAACGCTTTCGCGGCGGCGGCTGGCGGTTCAGCCAACCGTCCCAAAATAGATCGCAAGGAAGTTCCCGCCATACTACCCTGAATACCGGCATCACCGAGCTTACCCGTCGCCGCAGCGGCGGTTTCAATATCAACCCCTAAGCCTGCCGCTACAGGGGCGACATACTTCATGGTGTCACCCAGCATCATCAGATTAGTGTTAGAACGAGTAAAGGCACCCACTAGTACGTCACTCACCCGCCCCATTTCTTCGGATTTCAGCTTAAAACCCGTCAGGATATTGGAACCAATATCCGCCGTAGCGGCCAAATCGGTATCACCCGCCAATGACATCGCCAATGTACCAGGCATGGCTGATCGTATCTGGTCTGGAGTAAAGCCGGCCATTGCATAAAAACTCTGTCCCTGCGCGACCTGATTGGCGGTGAATGCCGTTGTCGCGCCTAAGTGCCGAGCCTGCTCCTGCAATTTTTTTAATTCGGGAGAATGCTTATCCAGACGGGTCAGCGCTTGCACTTTCGACATCCCCACGTCAAAGTCATAACCCGGCATCATCACCCGTTTAGCACCATAAAGCGCACCAACACCCGCTGCCGTTGCCGCAGCACCGGTTGCCGTCATTTGGTTACGCACATCTTTCATTTTTTGGTAACGAGAGCGGGCATTCGCCAACCGTTGTTCCTGCTGTCTCAGACGCCCAAGCTGCTGCTCCTGTTGCTGGAGCATACTAGTTGTGTGGTTGATGTCCGCGTTTATCCGTCTCTGCGCCTGTCCAAGCTGGTTAGTTGAGATACCGCTGGCGCGCAAGGCATCACGCTGACGTTGCAGAGACTGGCTCAGGGATTGATTTTTTTCCTCGAACTGCTTGGCTGCGTTTTTTGCCCGCTGTAGCTGGTTGATTTGGGCCTGTGTCGGGTTCTGACTGGCGTTAATTTCACGGTTCAGTGCTGCCACGCGTTCAGTAGCGCTGCGGTAAACCTGCTGGGTTTCTAGCAATTGGAGCTTTACCTTGCGAAAACCATCGATCCGTCCGGCCTGCTGGTTCAGTTCCCGGAGTTGCTGGCGCGACTGGCGAAGGGTTCCAGCCAGCCGCTTGTTAGAAGCCTGTGCATTCTTGAAAGGACGGGTAATTTTATCAACAGCATTCAGGATAACTTGCAGGCGTAAGTTTCGGTCACTCATTGTCGGCCCCACTCCGTTTCATGGCCCGGTAACGCCATGCCAATAATTCAGGCAGGCCCATCTCTGCTGTCACAGCAGGCGGCCAATGAAACACGGTGGCAATGTCCGCCACCAGTTCATCAACGGTTATTGATGCTGGAAATCGGACCTTACCGACTTCGGCAACAAAAAATTAACTACCTCAATACAGAGATTAATCAGATCGCCGGGCGACATTAGCAATAAATCATTTTTAGTCAGTGCCGGTGCGGTGACACGAGGCAAAACCAACATCATTGAATCGACGTCCATTTCCATCAGTGCCTGCAAGCGGGCACCACGCAGCGCACCACTGTTAGGCTTAAGCACAATGACGTTGCTGATGGTGGTTGCACCACGGGTAATAGGTTCTTCCAGTGTCACTGTAGCGTGTTCCGGCTGGGCAATAGGGGTTTGTTCAGTCATGGTGAATGTTCCTATAGTGATTTAGATGATAAGCGTTCAATTGTTACAAACCGATGGCGCGTCGGTGGGCTTCCAGACGGTCAACACCACTGACGATTTCCACCATATTAACGGTGTCGATTTCGATCAGGACTTCTCCGTCCCACGTCAGTTTGAAGTAGGTGTTCTTAGCGCTGACTTTAGTCTGGCTGTTGTCGCCCTGTTTATAGCTGCCGTGGTCAAATTCCGAAAAGCGGCCACGCATTACGACTTCAACCGCAATCACTTCCCCGGTATCATCACGCTGAAAGGAGCCATTAAAGCGCAGAGAAACGCCGTCCACTTTCTCAATGCCCCACTGTCGGTAAAGTTGGGACTCAACACCACCGAGAGAAAATTCGGCATCCAGTGCGCCATCATCCAGCCCCAAGTCCACCGAGGCGGCACCATTCATGCCACCACCGCGATAGGCTTCAAGCTTACGACTCAGTTTAGGAAGCGTCATTTCTTCCACAACACCGATGTAATTGTTACCGTCATTGAATAAATTCAGGTACTTAAGTTTACGAGGTAATGCCATTAGTAGCCCCTTAGCTGTTAATGCTGTTGGAGAAATTCATCAGGTACTGGTCAGTGATGCGCTGGCGCAACAGCAGGTTTTCCAATGGCGGGATCGGCGTGTAGTTATAATCGATGAACAGCTTGCCTGCTTTCAGGGTGTCCTTGGTGTTGGCGCTTTCGTCATACCAACACTGGCCGTCTATCAGGTAACCATTGGCTTTTAGTTCGCGCAGCCTGGCATTGATGCCTTCGATAATGTCGCGTACCAATGAAGGCATCAGCGGCTTGTCAATCGCCCACATATGCGCATCGGCCATCGTATCGGCCAGCACTTGAGCGGTACGGGTGTAGCTTTCAAACTGGAACAGCGGATCATCAGAACAGGTGCGGGACCCCCAAAAGCGAAAACCACTCTTGCGGATCAAGGTCGTAACGGCGTTCTGGTTAAGCAGGTTGGCATCGGTGACAACATCCTGCAAATCCCAAAAGACATCGGCAGAAATCCCTGTCACACCATTGACACCAACGTTGGACAGGGTTTTATGCCAGCCGGTTTCCTCGTCGATTTTGGCACGCAGACCCAGCGCACGAGCAGTTGCGTATGCGATAGACTCGCTATTTTTGACCGTATCCCAACTGAGGAAGTCCGGCCAAATCAACATCAGTTCACGCTGGCTAAAGTTGTTACGGTATTTGATAGCATCGGCAATGGTCTTGCAGCCATAGGCATTAACATAAGCCATTGCCCGCAGCTTTTGAGCAATGTCGGCAAGGGCTGTTGCTACGGGTTGGGTATCGTGACCGGGTATACCTAGAATGCGTGGTTTAACACCGAGCTGCCCTTGTACCGCAAGTAGCGCCTGCATTCCCGTTTTTTTACCCTTGTCGGTAACGCCACCGATGATATTCGACGTGGTTTCCGCTTCGGTTTCCCCTTGAGCCACGCGAACAACAACAGTCACGGGTTTGGACTGGTCGGCAATCGCTCGCAGAGCATGAGACAGTGTGCCCGTTTTGCCAGCCTTACTACTGGCAGTCAGAACGTCGGTTAACAAGACTGGCGTGTTTAAGGGAAAAGTTTTGGTGTCAGCATCATCCGCTGTGCAGACTAGCCCGACAATAGCGGTGCTGACAGTGGTAATGGTGCGCGTGCCCTCGTTGATTTCCTGCACGCGGACGCCATGATGATAATCTTGTGCCATAGCGAAAGACTCCAGTGATGGTAATTTCGCTATGGTGATCTCTGCGACAATAAAATTCAGTTGATTGGGAAAGTATCAGGGATAGCACAAAGTGGAGGATATCAAAAAAGTCACAAGGACATTTACCCCCTGAGCAATTAATAAGACATCATCGAATTAAAAGATTCAGTCGTTACATTACACACTATGAAACTTAAAAATAGAATAAGTTGCAGGAAAGATATGGGAAACAAAGTAGATACTTCACAGACTCCCGATATTGAATAGTCAGAGCCGCTCAAATAAGAACTAAGCTACTACGGCTCTGATTCCATTATGCTGAGGGTTTTTCGGGCCAATTAATATCTGGCACTAAATTAACATCAACGCGGTTCAGTAATACCCTATATTTTTTCAAAGCTGCTAGCAGCGATTTTTCCTCATCACTCGCCATTCCCAACTCTACAGCATCTTGTAACGGAGCTATCTGTTTACTTACAGTGAACATAAGTTGCTGTTTCTTATGTTCTGCTTGTTGCTGCTGTTCCTGCCTGAGTTTTATCACACTGCTTTCTGATATTATCCATTTTTCACCATCGTATTTATGATAAACGGACGGGGCGCGTTCAGTAAGCACTGGATAACCCTCTTTATTACTGACAATTGACAAACCGTGTGACTGCCCTGTAAGTAATTCATTGTGTTTCTCTGCCGTTATTTCAACACATTCTTCATGAGCGTCACTATAAAAAGCGCCTTCTTTTCTGGAGAAATAAACCATTTATACCCCCCAAAATAATATATGAACAACTTTGCCTGGATTCTCATTGTTGTTGGGAGTGCCAGCCTGATATTCAAACGTCGATAATGTTGCATTACGTACTAATGTGTGACCTGTTGATGTATTTATACTCGACATGCTTGCGACATAGCCAATAAACTGATTTTTAAAAGAAATTGGATAATTGATTTTTACCCATGACTGTTGGTTTGATGCAACTTTAACCCATTGAATAATTATTCCCGTATCCCCACATTGCCACCAGCCATTTTCAGATTTTATAGCCGCATTTTGCAATGCGAGTGTACCGCTTCGCTCAGGTATTAATATATTGTAACGCCGCCGATTGCTCGGATCGTTAGAATAAATATGCAACAATTTTCCTTCTGAGCCGTTAATTCCTACCACATACCCATCTTTCGATTTGAAACGCAATTCAGGAAAGGGGGTTTTGCTATCAATCAGTAAACTCCCAACAGTGGCGCTTTTATCGCTAAAAATACGCAAGAAAGTATTATCACTCTCTGCTCGCGTATATGCCCCTACATCTCCAGCACCCAAACTAAGATCCCCGGTCAACGCATTACCGTTGATTTTCCGGTTGCTCGGTACTGCGCCTTTAGCCAACACCACCGTTTCCAACAAATTGAGGTTTTTCACAAAAGCATTTTTGTCAGAAATGTCAGCGCCGTTCTCCTTCCTGGACAATCGACTATTAGCATTGTCATTAGCATCAATCGCATTCTGGTTTGCCGTGCTTGCCAGTATGTTGACTTCATTCACACGAAAATCGATTTCCCCTTTGGTATACGCTCCAATATCCCCCGCATTCAGTGAAATATCAGAGGAAAGCGCCTTCCCGTTCACCTTACGATTAGCAGGCACACGGCTATTAGCGTTATTATCCGCGACATTTGCCAAGTCATATGCCGCCTTAACCGCCTTCGAGGTTGCCGCGTAGGTTTCACTGCTGCTATCTACCGCGCTGCTTAAGATAACGAAACCTTTATCTTTTAGCGTAGCGTCAGGATGGTTACGGCTCTTCACATGAGTTTGAATCGACTCGTCCACATATTCCCGTGTTGCCAGTACAACGGAGGGATCAACTTTCAATGTTACTATGTCGGTGCTGCTGACAATCAATACCATGCGAATAGTCTGTGTACGCCCAGAGCCTTCCTGTAACTGCGGTTTGTAAGTCTCCGCACAATTCCCGACTGCAATCAGCACGCCATCTTTATCAAACAGACCAATTTCCCGAATCCACCACCCACCTTCGTTTTCGGGGATTACTTGCTCAACAATTATTTGGTTAGTATTCTTGGGAGTAATATTTAGTTCATTAATCGCCGCACGGCGGCGTTCATTAACCAGTTTAGTCTGTGTAGTATCTGGTGTCGGCAAACTTCCGCCACCATCACCAACAGCCATATGGGTGATTTCAATCTTGGTACCCAACGCGGCAGCATTTGCCAGCTTATCCGCGCCCAATCGAGTTAACAGGGCAAAATATTTGGTCCTCATGACTCAATCCTCACATAATCAATAATATGCACTCCAACCCCTACTACATCAGAACCAGTGACGGTGATTAATTCCGGGATATAGGGGTAAACGGTTAATACATCACCGCTGTAACTGGCGACCGCGCAATAATTTTCGCCTCCGGTCTCCAACTGAATAGACATTCCAACCAAATGCCGTGAAGCGGGTTTGGCATCAAAAATCAATCGCTCTAGTTCTTGATAAGTGGTCTCGGTGATACCCGTTTCCATGACGCCAATATCCAACCGGAAAGTGCCGGGGGCATCATTGGTTTGCCACCATTCGATAACACGGATGAGATAACCGAATGGCTCCACCACACGGCGAATAGCGCCTATTGTTCCCTTGTGCTTATGAACAAACATCGACGCCTTAATTGACTCGCGTTTAGTACTCTCCGGCCAGTCCATATCCCAGCGATCAACTGACCACGACCACGCCAGATAGGGGAGCAATTTCACTGGACACCGTTCAGGACTCCACAGGTCACGAAGGGGAACCGGCACATCTGACAGACTGGCGAGGGCTTCAGCGGCGGCCACTTCCAACAGTGATGATCCGACAGGCAACAAACGGTTATTCATCCGCTCCCCCAATCACTACCTGCGCACGTGTGCAAAAACTCGCTTGAGTTTTATCCAGAATCACATCCCGCGCCGGAGCTTTCAGGTGAACACGCTGAACACCAGGCATATGTAAAACAGCAAAAATGGCACTGCGCACGATATCGCGGCCAATCCGGTGTTGCTCGGCAGTGTAACGCGCCAGCCGTTCACACACAGCCTGCAATATCGGCTCATATTCTGGGGTTGGGTACAGGTACAGCACGGCATCAATTTGATAATCAACAATCTCCGCAGACTGTACGGTCAGGCGATCCGCTACGGGGCGAACATTCTCATCATTCAGAACAGTATTCACGACCGCAATCAATTCATCACTGGCCGCGCCGTTTCCCTCACGTGACAAAATACTGACTGTGACATAGGCAGGCGCCGGGCTGATCACCGACGCATCGGCAACCCGCCCGTCAGCACTGCGCGCATGGTATTCATAGGATGCCACGGGACCGGCGGCGCTTAACCCCTCGAACGCCTGCGGAATGCGTACCCGAAAATCAGCGTCAGATTCCAACACCGCAGAGATAGGCAGTATGGCGAGATTGTTAGCGGGCTGCAATACTAAACGCCGCACATTGTTATTCATCCCCAGTTGGTCTAAGTCGCGGCCTGTGGCATACGCCACCATTGCCGCCCGCGCTGCCTCATTGACGCGCTGACGCAAGAGCAATTCCCGATAGGCGTTTTCCTGCAATAGCTTGGTGATAGGTTCGGATTCCAGCGCCAACGTGCGGGTGATAGCATCGCGATACTCTGGCGGATACAGTGAAATCAGTTTTTCTTTTCGCTCAGCCAGTAGGGTTTCGAAATCCAGTAGTTCGACAACCTCCGGCGGCGGTAACTGACTAAGGTCGATAGGCGGCATGGTCACCCCACAGGCACAGAAAAAGCAACCGGGACATTGGATAGCTGATATTGGCCGCTGATATCAACAGTCATGTGTCTGGCTTCACCCTGATTGATAGTGATAGCGGTCAGGGTAATGCGGGGTTCCCATCGCTGGATGGCGGTATAGCACGCAGCCATAATTTGCAAACGTAAAGCAGGATTTTGGGGCGCATCAATCAGTTCAGATAACAACGAACCATATTGGCGGCGAGTAATACGGCTACCCATCGGCGTTAGCAAGATATCGCTGACTGACTGGCGAACATGGGCGATATCGCTGATAGCCTCACCCGTTTGTTGATTCATACCAAGGTACATCATGATATGGGGACTCCCGATGTACTGTCACCGGAGCGTACACCATTGTGTCGGTGCGAATCCACCACAACCCCGTTAGAACTGAATTCACCGTTTATATGGGTGATATTACCGCGCATAGTACCGCCTTTTTTCACTTCCAGACTGCCCGTAATCAGATGGTTGGTACAAATGAGGGTCGGTGTATCTAATGTAATCTGATTGCCAGCCATACAAGTGATTTCTGGAGCAGTAACATGCACGGAAGCCAACGCGGTAATCATGGCGGTCTTAATGCCTGTGACAGTTAAGGCGCTGGTCTGTGGTTCATATTCCATCACAGCACCATCAGGAAAAGCGATACACACCGCTTCCGGCGATGCCGAAGGGGCTGGAAACTCATCAGAAAAAATCGCAGGCAGTATAAAGGCTGTGGTCAAGTCACCACCAAGAGATAGCAATAAAACCTGCTCATCAACACTGGGCGCCCACCATGTGCGGGAGTTTCCCGCTCTGGATGTCAACCAGTGCAACCAATCGGTTTCAAGATTGCCGGTCATAACCCGGCACATGCCCCGTGTAGTATCTACTTGGGTGATGACGCCGATTCGGATCAGGTTGCGCAGTCGGCGCAACAGTTCAGTTAATTGTGTGTTCATGCAGACAACAATGTCACCCAATACCCCTACCTGCACGTCATCGGGTTTGTGTGCTAGCTAGCACACACCCACGGGTGAGGTGAAAAAGTATCTGGTCTTCAATATGTTGAATGTCGCTCTGTGTCAGTCCCAAAAGTCGCCGCGATGGATATTTGACTTCAATGTTTTTCCCTTTCATGCGTTCCTTTAACCCAAACTGATGCACACGGGCGATAGCAGCTACCTTTGGAGCAAAAAAGATCACGGCTTCCTGGTCATTAGCAGACAAGCGTAAGTAACGCGCGGTAGCCAGTTTCTTAAACATGCGGGCCTTTTTATTGGATTTCCGGGTACTGATCCGATCGGTTTTGACGTCCAGAAAACGCTGGATATCGCATTTGTAAAAAGTACGCTGACCTTTACGCTCGGCATCATAGCCGGTAATCGTTTCACCCTTCTTGCCCTTGCGGATTTGCCAACCTTTCAGGGTGCGAGGTTCACCGCGCCAGATGAACTTCATACCATGCTGTATAGTGAGGGCTTGTGCCTTACGTTGGGTAAAGCGGCTACCGTCAGGGTTACGCTGGGATCGGATACGCTGCATTTGGCTCTGTCGCAAGTCTCGCGCAATATCACGGGCCAGTTGCTTTCGACTGATGGGAGAAAGTTGATTCAACAAGGCGGTTAGTGCGGTATCCAAAGGCTGCAATGCGTCACTGTTCATCTCACCACCTGTCAAATGGGTTTTCAGGCTCAGGAATGGCGCTCACTGTGCTGACCTGCCCTTGCTGGGTGACCAGTACACACTCGGTCAGTTTCAGATCAATACTGATATCAGCGGTATCATCATTGAGAATATTCACGTCAAAGGTAAAGCCGCTGCGGCGATTGTCAGGATTAGCGAAAATATCTGGCTGGTGCTCACGTATCCAGTACACGATAACCGCCATGAGCACATCCTGATCATCGGGATAGGCTTCAATAATCAGGTTTAGCGTGTATTCATATTCGTAAGACAAGGAGAGTGCCAATGTCGCCAGCACGGTGCCATCTTCAACAAACAAGTGCAGGTATTCAGGGTTGTCACGCAAGTAGGAGATCTTTTCTGTCAGAACTTTTCGCAAGGCGTTAGGCTTATTCATGTGTCACTTCTCTAGTCTGTTCTATTTGTCGAATGGCCTGTTTATCCAGATTGCACTGTTCAATAACCGCCAGTAACTGTGCATTCAGCAACAAACTATCACCCCATGTCATTGTGTCGGATATGACCGGGGGCAGACAGTCAGCGAGCAGATGCGTCGGAATCGGCATCAACGGTACCTGAACGTATTCGGTTCGCGTGCTGCTGCAACCGGACAACAGCCCTATCAGGAACAGCACGACTAGCGCAATCATTACCGACAACAACAGTTTTGATAGCCGCCTGAATTTGTGCAGAATCCACCGCTGATCGCTTACGATTTTCGTTATTAACCCGTGTGATATCATTGATTATCCTGATGGTTTGGAATGCGTTATCGGTAATGGTTTGCTGTTGTTCATACCGCTGGCTCAGTTTTTGATATTCATCGCTTTTCTGCTGATACTCACCGTAATAGAACCAGAGCAGGCCAGACACTGCCGCCAGCATAAGCATACTCAAGGTGAGTATGTGCAGATTGAACCTCATAACAGCTCAAACGCCCGTTTAATGATCGTATCGGAATATGGTTGCTGTCCGTTCTCTATTTGAATGATGGCGCAAACTAATCGGGTCATGATCACCTGGTTATCAACATCAATTACCACGTTACAGGGAATACCAACCGACCGGCTCATATATGCAATGTAACTTTCGGTATCATTTTCATTCGGGGGCGCCCAACGAGAAATTATCTGCCGGATACTGTTCAATCCGTATTTTCGTTCATAATTGCGGATAATCTTGATAATGGCCCGTATGCCGTATTCTGGTGATACAAATTGACAAAATGACGGGTCTGTTTGTATGTCGTGCAATCCCAGCCATTTATCGCCGTGGCGGATATTGCCCGGATTATGGTTGCGAACACCTCTAGTCATGTGATTTGTCTCCCAAACGTTTATTGATTGCACGAAGGGCAAATTCACGTAGTTTTTCAACACCAATAAAACCAATGGCGCCCCCCAAAGCCGGTGAAACACTGCTAGGAATGCCAAACAGTTCCAACCCGCTGGAAACACCCCACGACAACGCGCCACATAGCAACGGTTCAACCCTGCGTTTTCTCCGCTCTACGCCGTCATAAATCAGACGGCCATAACAGATCAATACAGCCAGCAAGGAGCCGGATATTTGCGGCCATAAATTTCTCAGGCCATTCAATAAATCGGCCCATAAATCCGGTTGTTTGTCCATTTTCTAATCCCATAATTGAATGATGGGCATTACAGGGGAAGGAGTGATTTCAGGCAATTCAACCTCGGTACCATGCGGCAGGATGGCCCCAAAATCGGCCAAACCGGGATTGGCTTCTAATACCAGTTCGGTGACTCCCTGTGTTCGTCCATAGTAGCGCCAGCATAATGAATCCACGGTGTCATACTGTTGTGCCCTTACCCACATTAGATCAACTCCACAATCACATGATTCTGTCCCTGTATCCGGCGCATCGCCCATTGCGCATTTCGCCACAAGTCGTCAATAGTGGTTTCCATCGCCTCAGCCTTTTTACTGCCAGTCTGGGTGGTGTCGATATCGCGGTAATGCTCAGTCAAATTGGCTTTGGTCAGGCTAAAGATGGCGCGGTAATACAGATAAACCAGCTCGCTTTCTTCATTAATGCAGGCAGAGGGAATGGCGTTTAATGTGTGGTATCCCTTTGCAATATTGAGCAATCGCCAACGGTTCAGCTCGCGATTGACCTCGACAATAGCGTTGGTGATGGCCTGCTTTAAGCGCTCTAGTGTTACAGTGCCATCGGTGCGCATCTCGTCACGGTAGCGGCTGATCTTGATCGCGGGGAAAAAGTCATCGCCGGCCATAGTGGTGTCAGCATCCGTTACGGGTTCGGTTGAAATAAAATCCATACAGTTCCCCTGAATAGGTGGGCGGTGGACGAAGTTTTGAATGAATCGCCACTCCGTGCCGCCCCAGCGCGTTGGCACGTCCCGTTAACTGTTGGCGTGCTCTTGATTGCGAAGTGCTCTGGCGAGTTGCTCCAAATCTTTCTTCACACCAACATGATTGTTCAATTCTAAGGCCCGACTCAGTGAACAATAGGCCGGTTGTGGCAGGTCATTATCCCGCTGACTGTAACCGAGCCATTTGTACAACTCGGCGAGTACCTTGTCGGGCATATCCTGATCGTGAGTCAGGTATATCGCCCGCTCCAGCGTGGCAAGGGGCATCTGTGACTTGGCGGTATAGCAACGCTTGGCTGCATCGGCAATTTCCTCGGCAATAGCACAACCTGTTGTACGTGAATGCGTTTCTGGCATGGAGAGCCGATACCGCAAGGCATACTCTGCAATGTCCAGCGCCCCATCGTAATCACCGGCATCAATACGCCACAGCAAGATATACATCAGTACATCATCCTGCCCACCACGGCCACCCTGTAAAACGCCCGCTACCCACGGCGCATAACGGGGCAGAAACTGCCGTTTCAGTTCGGCCTTGCGTTCCATCGACTGAATACGCTTAAGCTGTCGGCGGTCTTGCTCCAACATCAGCAGCATCTGGTTATAACCACCGTTATTCTGCAAGCCGGGGCCATTCAGTTGAGCCGCTTCTTTCGCCTGCAAGTACATCCGGTGACGTTGCCACGGGCTAGCCATTCTGGCTCTCATTATCAGAAACTGTGTTTTGCTTGGTCACAATATTGATAGATTGCGGCTGTCCAGTCTGGCTTTTCGCCGCCAGCATTTCGATATTTTCAATCAGGGCCACGCCGCGATAATCCTCAACGACATATGCTTCATTCACCGATTCGTAGTTTTCGATGCGATCACGTTTGGGGTTATCCAACATCGAACGTCGGCGAGTGCCTTCCTGATAGTAAATGGACAAATTATCCAGTCGGGAGATAAACAGCGCTTTAGGCGGGAAGTACGGCACCCGCACCGCAGGCAAGTTACCAATGCGTTTCTGGCTGATAATCACGTCCGCCGCCATTCTCTCGGTGTTAGGCTGTACCTGATTGACCAGCGGGAAATATTTGTCAGCCAGCAATTCACGACCACAGATAACCACCAGTTCGGTGTCGTCCTGATATTCCGGATCAATGGCATTGTTGACCGCATCCATGACCAATGCATCAAGATTATTGAAATCGCCGCCATCGCCGACACGGATAATTTTGGCAATCACTTTGCCGTTATCGTCGGTGATACTGCTCATCACATGATCGGGGGCATCCTGCCGGACTTTTTGCAACCAGCCGATATTCACATCTTCCAACATCGGATACTGCACCCTGTTTGAGGTCTTGGCGCGCTTCACCCCGTTCCAGCCGATCATAATTCGATCCAGTGCCTGACGTCGGATAATGGCGTTACGGATACGTAGCTGGAAATTCTTGAACTTCGCCCACAAGTCCAGTTTTTTATAAGTTAGGCTTGTATCAAAGTTCGTCTGTTCGCACTTGTACTCTATAACGGTCATACGACTGGGATCGGTAGTTTCTCGCTCTTTATCATCGGTGTCGGTGGTACCGGCAATAGTCGAACCCACACCCAACCCAATCGCCTCACCCGACTGTTCACTAACGGGAACCATGTTGATTTTTTGCAAGAATTCTGCACTTTGCTGGATTTCATCTTCCAGTGTCTGTGCTACTGAGGGTTCAACTTGCACTTTGCCACTAAAGGCGCTGGCTTCTACACCGTGAATTTCGCCTAGTCGGGTCAGATAGGCGTTAAATTTCAGGCGGGTTTCGTTCTTCATCGGATTTTGCTCCGTTAACAGTTAGTCAGGTATTCGCCGGTTGCGGTGTCGTGAGTCTGTGTTCCCAATGAAACTGGGCGCTGTGTTGTCTGACTGTCTTGCTGGCTTAACTGGATTTTCAAGTTGTTAAGTTGGGTTTCCAGTGCAACCTGTTGTTGTTTCAATGACGCGATTTCACCGATCTGTTGAGACAATTTCGTCACCTGTTCAGCCGTGTTTTGCTGCTCTTGCGCGCACAGTTCAACGGCCTGATGGATGTCGGTAAAACGTGTATCATCGTTCTGCTGCTTTTTCTGGAAGAACGTCTGTACACGGGAAAAGAGAGATATTTTTTCGGTTTCCTCTGGCGAATTAAGAAATTCGAACTGAGTTTCTTCCGCAACGGTAAAAACATTGTTTGGGTGCTGCTTGCGTGAGTTCAGCGGGTTATTAGCCGCATTGGCGCTGAACTGCAACATTTCCGTTCCAAGGCTGGCTGGACTGTCTGTAACGGCCAATCCCACCAGATACGCGCCGCCGAAATCAGCAAAATCCAGGTTGATTTCGGCGGAAGTGTAAACTTTTTGGCGCTGGCGGTTCATTTCCACCAGATCATCAGTAGGTGAAAGAACCCCATACAACCCCAGCTTACCCGCCAACACACCTTCCTTGATTTCTTCGGTAAAAACTGATTCCACGTCACCAAAGCGCGGACTCCATGAAAAATTGTAATGTTCCATGTTGATACGTGCGCCGTAGGTCTGCGGGTCATAGTTGGCGGCAATCTGCGTCAGCCATTCGCGCTGGACCTTGCGCCCGTCTGTGGTGGCGCCTTCCACACAAATTCGAAAGGGTTTGGATTTTTTCGGCATTGTAAGCCCCAGTTATCTATGGGTCAGTCATGGCCTACTAGTTTGTATCGTCAGGTCGAGGAAACAATAAAATGCGGTTGTGTCTGGTCTGGCACACAGGGCAGACACAGAGAAATAACAGGCGGGTCTGTAGTCTGGCAGCATGAAAACAACACCTGATTTTGATCCCCGTAAGCGCGCAATGCACCTGTATTTTAACGGGTACCGGATCGCACGGATTGCGGAAATGCTCAACGAAAAAGCGGCCACTATCCATAGCTGGAAACGCCGTGACAAATGGGACGAGGTGACCTCGTTTGAGCGGGTCGAGTTGTCCCTTGAAGCCCGACTATGTCAGCTCATCGCTAAAGAGCAAAAAGAAGGTAAGGACTTTAAGGAAATTGACCTACTGCACCGTCAGTTAGAACGACAGGCACGGATCAGGAAGTACAACAGCGGCGGCAATGAAACCGATCTGAACCCCAAAATTGCCAACCGCAATAAAGGCGAGCGTCGGCCACCGGAAAAGAATGTATTCAGCGAAGAACAAGTCAAAAAGCTGGAAGACATTTTCCGCTCGACTATGTTTGATTATCAAAGCGTCTGGTATCACGCAGGATTAGCGCATCGTATCCGCAATATCCTGAAATCCCGCCAGATTGGCGCAACATTCTTTTTTGCCCGTGAAGCCCTGATCGATGCGTTAACTACCGGACGCAATCAGATTTTTCTCTCTGCCAGTAAGGCTCAGGCCCACGTTTTTAAGCAGTACATTCTGGAAATGGCACGGGAAGTAAACGTCGAACTAAAAGGCGATCCAATCACCTTAAACAATGGTGCCACGCTGTATTTTCTCGGTACCAATGCCCGTACAGCACAAAGCTATCACGGTAATCTTTATCTAGATGAATATTTCTGGATACCTAAATTTCAAGAACTGCGCAAAGTAGCGTCTGGTATGGCTATGCATAAAAAATGGCGCCAGACCTATTTCTCTACCCCATCCAGCCTAACCCACAGCGCTTACCCGTACTGGTCAGGCAAACTGTTTAACCGTGGCCGCGCCAAGGCCAATCGTATTGACATTGATATTAGCCATCAAGCATTAGCCAGCGGCCTGCTATGCGCCGATGGTCAGTGGCGGCAGATTGTCACGGTTGAAGATGCAGTCAGGAGCGGCTGTAACCTGTTTGATATTGACCAGTTACAGCTGGAATACAGCCCAGACGAGTACCAGAACTTACTGCTGTGTAAGTTTATGGACGATATCGAATCCATTTTCTCACTGCAACTGATGCAGGGTTGCATGGTTGATAGCTGGGAAGTCTGGGACGATGTGCAACCCCTGATGCTACGCCCCTATGGTTATCACCCAGTTTGGATAGGTTATGACCCCGCCAAAGGTGGCGAGAATGGCGACAGTGCTGGCTGTGTCGTAGTCGCTCCACCGCTAGTACCAAGTGGCAAGTTCCGCATCCTTGAACGTCATCAGTGGCGTGGAATGAACTTTCGCGCCCAATCTGACGCCATTAAGCGACTAACGGAACAGTATAACGTCGAGTATATCGGCATTGACTCGACTGGCGTCGGACATGGAGTTTACCAAAACGTCAAAGAGTTTTTCCCATCCGCGCGGGAGTTTGTCTATAACCCCACAGTTAAGAATGCCCTGGTACTTAAGGCATGGGACATTATCAACCATCGCCGGCTGGAGTTTGACGCCGGCCAGACTGACATTGCACAAAGTTTTATGGCTATCCGTCGTTCTACTACCGCCAGCGGCAACCGCCCGACCTATGAAGCCAGCCGCAGCGAGGAAGCCAGTCACGCAGATCTGGCATGGGCCACCATGCACGCCCTGTTTAATGAACCAATTACTGGTGACACTCCCCACCATAGAAATATTGTTGAGGTTTACTGATGAGCCGTAAAAGCAGAAAACGCAGCCCGGCGGTGAAAACCACAGCCACCGCCAGCTCGTCCATATCTATTGAAGCATTTACTTTTGGCGACCCGATCCCCGTCCTTGACCGGCGCGAGGTGTTTGATTATCTGGAATGTGTGCTGGTCGATAATTGGTATGAACCCCCGATTAGTTTTAACGGGCTAGCACTGTCGTTTCGCTCTGCACCGCACCACAGCAGCGCGGTATATGTGAAACGCAATATTTTAACCAGCACGTTTATTCCGCATCGCTTACTGAGTCGGCAGGCGTTCGACTCATGGGCGCTGGACTTTATGCTGTTTGGTAATGCTTACCTTGAACAACGCAAGAATCGCCTCGGCCAGCCTTTAAAGCTGAATCACTGCCCGGCCAAATTCACCCGACGCGGTAACGACTTGGACACCTACTGGTTTGTAAAATATGGCTACAGCAGCCAACCATACCCGTTCCCAACAGGGCAAGTGTTTCATTTGATTGAACCTGATATTAATCAGGAACTCTACGGCCTGCCGGAATATCTAGCCGCACTGCCGTCGGCATTACTGAATGAATCGGCTACGCTTTTTCGCCGCAAGTATTACCTGAACGGTTCCCATGCAGGTTATATCCTGTATATCAGCGACGCGTCGCAAAACCTATCCGATATCGACAATATCCGCGATGCGCTGAAAAATTCCAAAGGGCCAGGTAATTTCCGTAATCTGTTTCTGTATGCCCCCGGTGGCAAAAAAGACGGTATCCAAACTATTCCACTGTCTGAAGCAGCAGCTAAGGATGAATTTTTAAATATCAAGAATGCCAGCCGCGACGACATACTGGCCGCGCACCGCGTACCACCGCAGATGATGGGGATTATTCCACAGAATACCGGTGGCTTTGGCGATGTTGAGAAGGCGGCCAAGGTGTTCGTGCGTAATGAACTAATGCCATTGCAAAGTAAGATGAAACAATTAAATGATTGGATAGGGGAAGACGTGATCCGGTTTGAACGGTATTCGTTGGATCTGGATGAAGACGAATAGCCCGCGTTATTGATTGTGAGGCCGCCTACTGAGCAGTCTTTTTTTGTCTGGAAGAAATATAGTTTCAATAAATAATTATTACATTATGAAATTTGAGACCAGCACAGCAACCAGACGCCACCGCGCACAGTCGTGACCCCGCCGCGCCTGCCCACTAAATGTAGTGCTTTTTATGCACCTGAAAGAGATCGTCCCAAAGGCGCCAATACTGGCGCTTTGTGGGGCATGAGATCCTTTTTTGATCTTGCGGATTGGTACGTAGAATAGGTAGTTTTACAGAGCTTTATGTCAGATTAAATATAACTATTTTACTTTCGTGCTTTGTTTAAAAAATCTGCTACATGATTGACCAAGTTTAATCCTCCCTCAAATTCAAGTCCTAGTTCTTGAGGAGTAATATCTATACTTGGCCATATAGCTATCCCTCCTTCACATAGATGTTGTAGATTTAATTCATTTAATTTATTAAATAAGGAATCTTTATCTTTATTGTAATGAATTCTATTTAGCCAATAAGCAAATGAACTTGAAATAATATCAGCAATTTGTAATTGCTTATGATCTTCTGATTTTGCAAAAATTAATTCTTTTGCTTTTAAAGGTAATTCAAACCTTCTTTTATCATATCCAAGCTCTATCTCTGACTGGGTTTTATCCATAAGCAATCTAAATGTTTCTTTTTTAGATTCAATCGCTTTTGAGTCATCGTGAATTATATTAAATCCATCCTGATATACTTTTCCCCATAAAACAGAATGAGAAAACAAAGCAGGAATAGCAGGATCTAATGCTGTTTTATCCACCGTATAAAGTACGTCTCTAACAATATGCCGTGTTCTAATTATTTCGGATATAATATCTCTCAATTTTACATTCGAACATTTCTCATATAACCCTTGAATGTTTGAATAAAAATTACTTATATCTTCTTCTGTTTTTTTCTGTATCATTTTGATAAATGACATATACATTTCATCTACATGTTCTTTTTCAAAAAAATTTAAAAAGATAATAAAGAATACGTTTGAATAAGAGATGTTTAGTCCATTTTTGTATAGATCTCTACCCTCTGCATGCCATTGACTTTCTATTAATATATCTACAATTTTACTAACAACCATAAAGGGTTTGTTAAATATAGAAATTTTGACATTATTAGGGTTAATTAAATGATTGCTCATTAGATTAATTATACTATCTTTTCCATTGGTACTCTTTCTGAGTCGTTTAAAATGAACCTCTGTAGTAGAATTGCTTTGAATAATATTAATTAATTCATTTGATTGTTCATCATCAAAATTACACGAAGCTAATACAAATACTGGCTGTTCACTGTCTGTAAGGTTATGCCCTGTATTTCCTGACTCATCAAAATATATATTAGTAAAATTATTTTCTTTCATACTAATATCCCCTTATTTAATAAAATCACTGTATATAAGAAAGTATCTAGAATATAGTCAATATTGCATTTTGCCAATAAGTACAATTTATTTATATAAATGGATAAATATTATCTTTTGGTATTAAAATTCGCTTACCAATCCATGCCATCACAGGCACAGCCATTGAATTCCCAATTGCCCGATAACGATGACAATCGGGACAATCTGCCGGTGCTTTTCCGTTCCATGGAATTTGGGTATGACTGTCGGGAAAACCCTGTAGTCTTTCGCATTCCACTGGTGTTAAACGGCGCACAGCCCCATGAGTTGCTATTAGATCAGTAGCGCTTCTATCATCTCTGGAGCGCAGTGTTGATGAAATATCATCTGTCCGGTATTCACCAAACGAAAGCAACCGATACGTAGATACCAATCCGCTGGTTCTCTGAGAAAATATCTCCTTATTGCTCATGCCAATACCACCTGAGTTTAATGTCGGATGCGGGTTTAACTCTGAGTCCCAGAGATTACCGATAACAGCACGGCTTCCAGCATTTCCGGTAACTGTTTCCCTCGCCGTTTTGCGCGATTCAGAATCCCAGCGCATGCTGCCTGGCTCAAAAAGTATTTTTGCGGGACAGATGTCTGTTCTAGCACTTGCGACAACAAACACACGGCGACGTCGTTGGGCCACTCCGAAATATTGAGCATCCAGCACTCGCCATGCAACGGCTCTTTGTGGTCCAGACACA
Organism: Photorhabdus sp. P32; assembly: GCF_038085095.1. NCBI lineage: Bacteria > Pseudomonadati > Pseudomonadota > Gammaproteobacteria > Enterobacterales > Morganellaceae > Photorhabdus > Photorhabdus sp. P32. The sequence goes on from NZ_JAZGJN010000292.1 coordinate 56,176, forward strand.
TAACCTGAGTTCGTCCATTTCTTCCTTGACGGCTGCAATGGTTCATCTTCTCCGGTAAGCCCCGCAAGAAAACAACCAAAGGCATTATCTTTACTGGATAGAACTCCGGGGACATTTTCCCAGACGATAATTGAAGGCTGTTCGCCGTTTGCTGCTCTGACGAAATCAATGACATTTGCCAACTCCACGAATGATAATGTTAGTTTTCCCCGCTCATCGTCCAACCCATTACGCAGACCTGCAATGCTGAACGCCTGACAGGGTGTACCACCAACCAGAATATCCGGCGCATCGGCCTGATTTTCGGTAATCATGGCGGGGATTTCAGTCATATCCCCCAGATTTCGGACATAAGGCCAGTGATATTGCAGTACCGCGCTGGGGAATTTCTCAATTTCACTGAACCATGCCGGAGACATACCCAGCGGTTCCCATGCCACACTGACGGCTTCAATACCGGAACAAACCGAGCCGAAACGCATATTCACGATAGGTTTTTCCTCATTTCACCAATATTCTTAATCTGCTGCCGCAACACATCGCGGCGTTCCTCCCTCTGCCGTTCCGTATCTATCGGAATAAAGCCTCCATCCGCCTGTAACTTGAACGACTGTTCACCAATGTTAATTTTTCCCCCAATGATTAATGATTTCGCCATAGCCCGGCAAAAATCCATCCCGATTGAATCCGCATAATCGATAATTTTTTCGACTAACCGCTCACCCCCGCTGACTGTACCGTAACTCCCCGTACAGTTATTGACAGAACTCCAAGGGGCAGAAACCCCCAACCCCCTCCCTTTAACATCAGCGTTAACTTTCGGCACAATTTGCCATTTGACCTCACGAGTAAGATAAGAAGAGGATTCCCCGATACGGGGTGAGTAGACACCTGAAATACGTTGTACATCCTCACCGTAAGCGTTGCCCTGTTCAGTGATTTCATAGGACAACCGCACCGTTAAATCTTTCCGTGCCACCAGAGGCCCACCCTGGAACTCGGTATAGGCGAACCAGTCCCCCACATCCGCAGCAAATCGGACATTATCCATATCTGCATCAGACAAGATTTGCTCATCACCACTCAAACGACGCAATTCGCGCCAGACGGAAACGGGCGCACCGCCGATCTGCTGAAACTGCCGGATACGCCAACGGCTGGCCCAGGCAGAAACAGACCGTGACATATCTTTAAGAAGTTGGCCTGTTTCCCCATCCTTTTCACCGTCCAGTGCGTAACCGTCGATATTCTTAGAGATGTACTTGGCGATATAGCCCGTGGCCGAGCCTTTTGTCTTATCGATAGGCTTCACATGGAATCGTGCTTTAAGTGCCTTTTGCCCTTGTAACTCTTCTGAATCTTCCAACCGGGCGTAATAACACATGATGTCACGCATTTCATCGACATGTTCAGGACGCATAAACAGCAACATGTGCCAATGCGGCGTGCCATCATGGTGAGGTTCAACTACACGAAAACCGAAGGCGCTGATCCCTGCACGGGAATAAGCCGCCCTGATTTTCGCCCAGACGTTGCACAGATATTTTTGTGTATCACGGGGACTGGCCCCGTTCCAATTTGAAACAAAGCCACCGACATTATGGACAGCGTGATATTTTGATGGCGCGGTGATGGTATAAAACTCACCGACATAGCCGAGTTCGTCAGCCAGATTTTCAAAACCGCGCATTCTCACCATCAATTCACTACGGCGGACAGCGGGATTAGCCACACTACCGAGCACCATATCTTCCAGAGGCACCCTGTCACCCTGTTCATTCTCAACATCAAACTGTTTGATAAAATCCCAATTGCGGCGTTTCTGCTCTAACCATTCGCGCAGCGTACCACGGGAAACATAGGGAGATGCTGACTTCTGCACTTGGCCTACCGCAATAGCCATATGCTCGGCGCGAATGTCACGCATTCTTTTCAAGCGGGCATACCACCATTTATCCGACATCATGCGCAAGAGACCAGCACACAACTGATCGACTGTGGCGCCTTCCCTGCCTTTGGTGAACTGCTGCCAGTAAGGTGCTGTAGTGCCGACTTGTTGAGCCAGTTTCGCTAGTAGCTTATAAACACGGATAAAGCGCTGGTTAGCTTCCTCCTCGTTTACAGGTTGCTGGTCAACATACTGTGCAGATGCATTTTCATAGCTTTCAGCCATGAAACGGGCAATTTCCCACGCAAGCTGCCTGATATCTCTACGATCCAGTGTGACCAGTTTTTCCAACTGCTCAATAAAAGGAAATGGAGTAACACCTGATACATGATGTTTGAATTGATAACGTTCAGTGACTTTATTCAGCCGTGGTAATACATTCTCGCCAAACTGACGCAAAAACGTATTAGCACGGCGGCGACCATTACACCCTGACTGGGTAAATATTTTTTTGTACCGGGTGGCAAAATAGAGCGCCAAAAAATCGGGCAGATTGCCGACAATATTATGGCGCCAGTCATGATCGTCAGGATTCACCTGCCACATAATCTGTTCAGCTAACGTTGATTCGCGGGGCAAGCCGGGTTTGAACATCTCATATTGCAGGTGTTTTGACTTCTGGTAATCGCTGTTGTGTTCCTGCAACAAGTCGATTAATTCACTCATGCGCCCGCCTCTAATGTCGCAATAATCTCTATTGCTGGCTGACAGTCGCCATTAGCGGCAATGGTGCGCGGTGCTTCTATTTCATGGATAGTGAACCCCAGATCGGCATAAAGTTCTTTAGCTTCAATGGAATTGGAAACGATGACAGGAACACCCAATAATTCATTAAGCTGTTTCAGAGAAGTAGCAAGCTCCTGATGGTCATTATGAGAAAAACCATTTTTGCAATACTGAGTGAAATTAACGCCTTTGGTGAAATAGGGAGGATCGCAATAAACCACATCCCAAAAATCAACTATTTTCAGTATTTCGCGCCAATCGGCACAACGGATAGAGGCAATCTTGGATTTCTCAGCAAACGCCAATATTTCTACTTCAGGAAAGTAAGGCTTTTTACAGTTCCCAAAAGGTACATTGAATTCACCTTTTGAGTTATAACGACGCAGGCCATTAAAGCAATGCCGGTTTAGAAATAGAAATACCGATGCGTGCCATATTTGTGATTTATATTTTACATCGTCAGAATTAAATAAATCTCTCAGACAATAAAACCCATGTTCGCTATTAAAATACGAAAACCAGTCTTGCGCAGAATTTATAAACCCATCACAATTATCTTTGATGCACTGATACATATCAATTAAGTCGCTGTTGGCATCCGCAATTAAATACGCATCATATTGAGTATTCATCATCACAGAACATGAACCTGCGAACGGTTCAACCAATCGTTGACCTGCTGGCAAATAGGGCAGCAATTTATCCATAATGCGGACTTTGGAACCTAACCACTTCAAGATAGTTTTATTCACCAATTCATATACTCCGATAATGCTTCTGTTTCAGTTCAAAAACTTCCTGACATGCGACGCAGCGGATGACTCCAGCGATATTCATCCGGCGTTCCACGGGGATAATTTGGTTACACTCTTCACATTCAAACGCAGAGACACCGACAAAGCGGTTTACATGCTCTGATATTCTGCGCTCTAGCGTTTCCTCAGCATGTTGGCAAGCATGGTCAATTTCCCTAGACACTCTCCAACTCCCGTGCTTCGTGTTCTATTTTCTCAGCTTCACTGTTCAGCAATGCAGATGAAGCAGCATAATCCAATTTATTTGCCACAATATGCGCTGCGATTTTTAACAGACGAGAAGAAGAACGCTCTGCTAATATCTTACGTTCATCTTCTCTATTTCTTTTAATTAATTGCTCTATATTCATTTTTTATTTCCTATTTTTAGGCAATAAAAACCCCTACGAATTTACGCATTAATTTCTTAAATTATGCTTTAAATTAATATTGGGCTGATTTTGGCAATGCCAATTTATCTGGCAATATAGACGCCACAGCCCGAAGTTGATTAATTGCCAGTATTAATGATCGCCGCTCCTCTATTGTTAACTCCTTAAACTCAACGTGATAACGTTCTTTATCAAAACCTGCCAAGTGAAAAATTAAATGCAAAACCCGTTCATTATTTCTAACGCGATTATTTGTGCGATCGCGCATAGTTTCAATGAAATCTGCTAATTTGTTATTATTTTCTTTATTATCACAAAAATACCGATTACGCGCCTCAGATGCTTTATTGAGACCATCGATTTTCTCATCCAGTGTTAAGACAACCGCACGGCACGGTTCTGTATTCGCCATTTCATCACCTGTAAATAAAAACTAATAACGGAGTTAATATCACAGTTGCCAAACCAATTACCGAAATTACGAAATATCTATCATGATTCGTCTTTTGGAAATTATCACCCGTTAATTTATATTTATGCGGAATTCTCGTTAACTCGTTCATTTATTTTTCTCCCGTAAAGCTGCCTTGCAAAACTGATAGCCTGCTTTTTTGAATCGAATCGGCCATAAGAGTATTCACCATCACTGACCTGATATTGGGTAATATGAACTACGGCGTTTTTGCGTAAAGGCCGAATAAGTAATTTTCCAAATTTTACCCGCCCTTTTTTGTATTCCTCTGGTGTTGGAATCTGAGTCATAACATGCACCTTATAGCCCAATCCACAATAGCCACGCGTCACGCTGTTCTTTTGGTCGGTTGTAGAATGCCTCGCGCATAGCACGATTAAACTCAGGAACATAAATCCACTTCTCCCCTACCCTAGCTTTTGGTTTACTCGGATCACGCCATTCAATAAGTGGCAACTTGTTCTGCTTTACCATTTCTTGAACAGCTGCTTCTTTTTTACCGATCAACGCCGCAAATTTTGGATACGGTACTGCATCAACTGGATATTCAACCTTGTACGCTTCTTCACTCATTTGTTAACCTCGTTAGATCAAACACCTTTAAACCCGTTCTAACACTGTTTACAAGGTGTTTTGCCCGTGCTTGATGGTTCCGACTTTTACACCACCAAGCGAATACTAGATCAATACTCGGAACTAAGTCAATGAACATAGGAGAAAAAATAAAGGCCATGCGTAATGCAGAGAACCTGAGTCAATCACAATTCTGTGAAATCATGCAGATACCCATTAGCACATTAAAAAAATTAGAGGGAGGGCATAATGAACCCGGCTGGAACACACTTTCCAAATTAACTCAACACCCTAAGTTCAAAAAATATACTCTGTGGCTAATGACTGACACTACAGCACCGGAAGCTGGTCAAGTCTCGCCGGCTCTCGCACACAATGGGCCAGAGAACGGAATCTCATTCCGCTCAACCCAGAAAATTGGCTAGATATTTGTTATGCGTATGCTGACGAGTTGTGGTCACAATCTGTCAGCCTCATCGGAGGGCTTCCTTATGGCAATTAAGAAGCTCAATGATGGACGCTACGAAGTGGACGTAAGACCCTATGGCAGCACAGGAACAAGACTCCGTAGGAAATTTAATAGAAAAAGTGAAGCAGTCGCCTTTGAACGTTACACGCTCGCACAGGCAGATAATAGTGAACCATCCACCACTAATGACAAAACACAACTTAGTGATTTCATCAATATTTGGTGGCTATATTACGGACAAAACACAGACAATGGAGCAATAGAGAAACGACATCTCAACAAGACAATGAGGCAGCTTAACAATCCCACAATCGGCCACCTCACAAAAAGGGTCATCATGGAACATCGGGGAAAACGGCTGGCTGATGGCATAAGCGCCAAAACTGTAAATAGAGATATGTACAGACTATCCGGCATGTTCTCTACCTTAATAAAAATTGAGGAATTTACTGGCACAAATCCTCTACAAGGATTAGAGCCACTAAACGAAAAAAATGTCGCTATGACCTATCTCACAACACCAGAGATAGATCTACTACTCAATTCTCTAAGTAAAGAGGAAAAAAAGCTGGCTTTACTCTGCATTAGCACTGGTGCGCGCTGGGGAGAAGCCGAAAGTCTGGCAGCTCAACAGGTACTAAAAGGCCGTGTAATTTTTCTAAATACCAAAAATGGAGATCAACGCATCGTTCCCATTTCTGAAAAATTGGAGAGAGAAATTCGCGGTAAAAAGAAAATGGGTAAGCTATTCAATGTTGACTACAGAAATTTCTGCAAGATCTTACATGTAGTAAAACCCGACTTACCTAAAGGGCAAGCAACTCATGTCCTCAGACACACTTTTGCCAGCCACTTCATGATGAATGGAGGGAATATAATTGCATTACAACAGATATTAGGACATGCCAGCATAATCCAAACAATGGTCTATGCACACCTTGCCCCAGATTATCTGCAACATGCCATTACATTAAACCCTCTTAAGGGTGGGATTGAAATAGAGTAAAGCAGGAGAGTGTGGCGAACGTCCAACAAGCGTCCACACTCAAAAACTTTCGTATACTTTCTAACCCTTTAATACTTTTTTATGTTGTTGTTTTACAAAGAAATGTGTTGTAAGTGACTGAAAAAAAAGGCCCTCAAAAGGGCCTGAAAGACAGGGATGGTGTCTATGGCAAGGAAAAATTCTCGTTTGCTACTACTCTACTGCTATGGGTATTACAAATCAGTTCGGTAACTGAGACATACGTTGCCGATAATGTTGTTCCAATTGCGCTTGTTGCTCAGGCGTCAACAGTTGGTACATCTGGTGATGGATACGTGCCATTTCTACCTGACGCTCCACATTACATCTGATCATCTTTTCAATCAGAGCCTTTACTGCCATTTCATCAAAATCTTTCGCAGTGACCAGCTTGCGCATCTCTTCTCGCTCTGTGCGACTCATTGACATTGATGAACGCCGTTGATGATTCTGCCCTACCAAATCACGCATCTGTTGACGCTGTTGCTCAGTTAAAGTGATACCGCTGAACATATGGTCATTGTCACCAACATCATTATTGTTACGATAATGATAGTTTCCTACCTTTTTATAATCGCAAGGCGCACAATTATCGGGTACCGTAGCAGCGTGCATTGTACTTGCTGTTCCAGCTAAAGATGCTGTCGAGCCAAGAACAAACATTGACGCTAAAACTAACGCTGCTATGTTACGCATTAAACAACTCCTCGTTTCCCCGAACGATGCTATTAGATCCAATGTGGACAACTATACCTACGCGGCTGCAAACTAGCGTCAAAAGCTTGTAAAAGAACGTAAAGTCGTGGAATAGCAAAGTTTGTTATCGTATTTTTGCTCTTGGAGGAAGTAATCGATGCATAAAATCCTATTAGTTGATGATGACCGTGAACTGACATCACTATTAAAAGAATTACTTGAAATGGAAGGATTTAATGTTGTGATCGCTCATGACGGAGAGCAGGCATTAAAATTCCTTGACGATTCGATCGACCTACTACTACTCGATATTATGATGCCGCGTAAAAATGGCATCACGACATTAAAGGAGCTTCGGCTACACCACCAAACTCCTGTCATTATGCTGACAGCACGAGGAAGTGATTTGGATCGTGTTCTGGGACTAGAATTAGGAGCGGATGACTATCTTGCCAAACCCTTTAATGATCGTGAGTTAGTGGCGCGTATACGTGCTATTCTTCGCCGCTCAAACTGGAGTGAGCAACAACAAACAGACAATGGCCCACCTACACTTCAGGTGGATAACCTGCAATTAAACCCTGGCCGACAGGAAGCCAGCTTTGCTAATCAAATTCTCGATTTAACCGGTACCGAATTTACTTTGCTCTATCTATTAGCTCAACATTTAGGCCAAGTTGTCTCCCGTGAACATTTGAGCCAGGAAGTATTAGGCAAGCGGCTCACTCCATTTGACCGAGCAATTGACATGCATATCTCTAACCTACGCCGTAAATTGCCTGAACGGGAAGATGGACTCCCCTGGTTTAAGACTTTACGCGGCCGAGGATATTTAATGGTTTCTGCGACATGATAAACAGTTTAACGGCACGCATCTTCGCAATTTTCTGGTTTACTCTGGCATTAGTCCTAATGTTGGTATTAATGGTGCCGAAACTGGATTCCAGACAACTAACCTCTCTGCTGGAAAATGAATACCGGCAGGGAGTTATGTTGGAACAACATATCGAAGCAGAATTAGCTCAAGATCCCGCTAACGATTTACTTTGGTGGCGCCGTTTATTTCGCGCGATTGAAAAATGGGCCCCCCCAGGTCAGCGCTTGATATTGGTCACCAGCGAAGGGCGAGTTATTGGCGCACAAAGGAGTGAAATGCAAGTTGTCCGCAACTTTATCGGGCAATCAGATAATGCCGATCACCCGAAAAAGAAAAAATATGGCCGTTCTGAAATGTTAGGGCCCTTTTCCATTCGAGATGGAGAAGATCATTATCAACTGTATTTAGTTCGTCCAGCGAATAGCCCACAATCGGATTTTATTAATCTGATGTTTGACCGGCCGTTATTACTATTAACCGCCACTATGTTAATCAGTGCGCCGCTCCTACTATGGCTGGCATGGAGTTTGGCTAAACCTGCCCGCAAATTAAAAAATGCCGCAGACGATGTTGCTAAAGGCAATTTACGTCAGCATCCAGAATTGGAAGCCGGCCCACAAGAATTTCTGGCCGCCGGTAACAGCTTCAACCAGATGATCAGTGTATTGGAAAGAATGGTCACCGCACAACAACGGCTAATTTCCGATATCTCCCATGAACTACGCACACCTCTCACCCGTCTACAACTTGCAACAGCATTACTTCGCCGCCGTCATGGTGAAAGTAAAGAGCTGGAACGAATTGAAACAGAAGCCCAACGGCTAGACAGCATGATTAACGATCTGTTAGTGCTCTCCCGCAGTCAGCATAAAAATGAACTGTTGAGAGAAAACATCAAAATGACAGATTTATGGAACGATATCCTTGACAATGCCCGCTTCGAAGCTGAACAGATGGATAAAACCCTTGAAGCCACCTTACCACCGAGCTCTTGGGCAATTTACTGCAACCCATTAGCACTTGGCAGTGCTTTCGAAAATATCGTGCGTAACGCCTTACGCTACTCCCACCACCATATCGCGGTCGCATTTCATACCGATAATCAAGGAATCACCATTACCGTTGATGATGACGGCCCGGGCGTCAACCCGGAAGACCGCGAACACATATTCCGCCCTTTCTACCGTACAGACGAAGCCCGCGATCGGGAATCCGGCGGCACTGGCCTTGGCTTAGCAATTGTTGAAACCGCGATTAACCAGCACCGCGGTTGGGTCTGTGCCGAAGACAGCCCTCTCGGCGGCTTACGTTTGGTTATTTGGCTACCACTTCATGGCCGGTAATACAGATTTTTACTAACCTCATTCAGTAAAATAATTAATTAAATAAGCTTTATTTATGCTTGACCCCGCAAGTCTGACGGTTTAACCTCCCCTGTTATTCATTAAAAAACATTATTTTTAATTGCTTTTCTATTACAGCAGACAAAAGCATTAAAAAAATCAAAACAGTAGATAAAACTATAGGATTTTATGGAGTTCTGGGAGCCAATAACCTAGTGCGGTAGCTTTGTTATTACTTTATTTATTATTTCAGCAATATATCTTACACAATCTATTTAAAAAACCTATTAAAGTTTCACCTGCCAAATAAAACTTACGAAAATAAATAGCATCCTATTAAAAACCAAATGTAACTTATTTTCATAAGTTTTATTTTTAAGTCATCATCTTAAAAGGCAAAATATGTCCTCACTCAACATTCTCACCGAGAAATTTGATAATAAAACCGCCACCATTGCCATTGTCGGCCTGGGTTATGTTGGCTTACCGTTAATGCTCCGATATAATGATATCGGTTTTAAAGTCATTGGTTTCGATATTGATAAAGACAAAACAGATAAATTAAATCAGGGCCAAAGTTACATTGAACATATTCCCGCAGCCAAAATCAGTCACGCGATAAAGACCGGTTTCGAAGCCACGACCGATTTCACCCACATCGCGCAATGTGATGCCATTATTCTTTGCGTCCCCACGCCGTTAAATAAATACCGTGAACCCGACATCAGTTTCGTGATTAACACCACGGACAGGGTAAAACCGTATCTAAGAGCCGGGCAAGTCCTCTCCTTAGAAAGCACCACATATCCGGGCACCACCGAAGAAGAGTTACTTCCCCGGGTTGAAGAAAGCGGGTTAACCGTCGGTGAAGATATCTTCCTGGTCTATTCGCCCGAACGAGAAGACCCCGGCAACCCTGATTTCGAAACCCGCACCATTCCTAAAGTCATCGGCGGCCACACAGAAAATTGCTTAAAAGCCGGTATCGCCGTTTACCAATACGCGATTGACCAGGTGGTTCCTGTCAGTTCAACCAAAGCCGCCGAGATGACAAAACTGTTGGAGAATATCCATCGGGCGGTCAATATCGGCTTAGTCAACGAAATGAAACTCGTTGCCGATAAAATGGGGATTGATATCCACGAAGTGATTCGGGCCGCGGCAACCAAACCCTTCGGCTTTGTTCCCTATTATCCCGGCCCCGGATTAGGCGGCCACTGTATTCCGATTGATCCCTTCTATTTAACCTGGAAAGCCCGGGAATATGGTATCAATACCCGCTTTATTGAACTCTCCGGGGAAGTGAATTCTTCCATGCCCGATTATGTGGTCACCAAAACCGTATTAGCCCTTAACAAAGCGAATAAATCCATTAATGGCAGCCGCATCTTAATCCTCGGCATTGCCTATAAAAAGAATGTGGATGACATGCGAGAAAGCCCTTCAGTGCATATTATGGAAAAATTAAGCGCATTAGGGGCCAATATTGAATATTCAGATCCGCATGTTCCCATCTTTCCAAAAATGCGGGAACATCATTTTAATTTAATCAGCCAGCCTATCACTGAAAATAGTCTCAAAGACTTCGACTGCATTATTTTAGCCACCGATCACGACAAATTTGATTATGAATTAATTATCAACCACGCCACATTAATTGTTGATACCCGGGGTAAATATTCACCCAATCACACAAACATTATCAAAGCTTAACTTAGGACAAGATATGCTGAGTATCATCAAAGACAGAAAGATAAGATTTGCTTTAGTCGGTTGTGGGCGGATCGCTAAAAATCATTTCAATTCGCTGGAAATACATCAAGAAACGGCCGAATTAGTCGCCGTCTGTGATAACGATCAAGACGCATTAAACGCGGCGGTAGAAAAAACCGGCGTCCCGGGTTTTAGCGACTTAAATACCATGCTGGATAACATCACCGCCGATATCATTATCCTGACCACCCCATCCGGCCTGCATCCAGCACAAGCGATGGCCTGCTTTGATAAAGACTTTCATGTCGTCACCGAAAAGCCGATGGCAACCCGGCTGGCTGATGGGGAAAACATGGTTAAAGCCGCGGATAAAGCCGGCAAACACCTCTTTGTCGTCAAACAGAACCGCTTAAATGCCACCCTGCAATTACTGAAACGCGCGGTCAGCGAAAAACGGTTTGGCAAAATCCATCTGGTCCACCTCAATGTTTTCTGGACCCGTCCCCAAGCCTATTATAACCAGGCCGCCTGGCGGGGTACCTGGGAATTTGATGGCGGCGCCTTCATGAATCAGGCAAGCCACTATGTGGATTTAATTGAATGGTTAATCGGCCCGGTCAAAGATGTTCAGGCCATGACATCCACGCACTTAGATATCGAAACGGAAGATACCGGGGTACTCAATATCCGCTGGCGGGATGGCACATTAGGATCGATGGCCGTCACCATGTGTACTTATCCTCAGAATCTTGAAGGCTCCATCACTATCTTAGGGGAAAAAGGCACAGTCAGGGTGGGGGGTTTAGCCGTCAATGAAATCCAGGAATGGTATTTCGCTGACGAAAAAGAGTACGACCAGCAAGTCAAAGCCGCCAATTACGAAACCACGTCGGTGTACGGATTTGGTCATCCGCTTTATTATAAAAATGTCATTGAGGTGATGAAAGGCGAAGCCAAACCGATAACCGATGGCCGGGAAGGCTTAAAATCCTTAGAGCTGCTTATCGCCGCCTATTTATCAGCCAGAGATAACAAAACCATTTCTTTGCCTTTAACCTATTAAATCCCTGGAATCCGTCTCATGTCAGCAGAACACGTAATGATACATCCCAGCGCCATCGTGGATGATGGGGCCCAAATCGGCAAAAACAGCCGTATCTGGCATTTCACCCACGTCTGCTCTGGCGCGCAAATTGGCGAAGGCTGTTCTCTGGGCCAAAATGTCTTTATTGGCAATCACGTCACTATCGGCAATCACTGCAAAATACAAAATAATGTTTCTGTTTATGACAATGTTCATCTGGAAGAAGGCGTATTTTGTGGCCCGAGCATGGTGTTTACCAATGTCTATAATCCCCGCGCATTGATTGAAAGAAAAAGTGAATACCAAAACACGCGGGTAAAAAAAGGCGCCACCTTAGGCGCCAACTGTACCATTATTTGCGGCGCCACCATTGGCGCTTATGCCTTTATTGGCGCCGGCGCGGTAGTGAATAAAGATGTCCCCGATTATGCCCTGATGGTGGGTGTACCGGCCAAACACATTGGCTGGATGAGTGAATTTGGTGAACAATTAGATTTACCGCTACACGGACAAGCCACCGCCACCTGTCCTCACACTCACCATATTTATCAGCTAGAAAATAATCGTGTCGTGCGAATTAAATAATCAAGGATAAAGGCATGCAATTTACCGATCTGGCAGCACAGCAACTGAGAATTAAAGATAAAATTGACGCGAATATTCAGAAAGTCCTCACACATGGAAAATATATTTTAGGGCCCGAAGTCGCCGAATTAGAAGAAAAGCTGATTACCTACACCGGAGCGCCATATTGCATTACCTGCGCCAATGGCACCGACGCCTTACAAATTGCCTTAATGGCGATTGGCATTAAACCCGGCGACGAAGTGATTACTCCCGGTTTTACCTACATTGCCACCGCTGAAACCGTTGCGCTACTGGGCGGAATTCCGGTTTATGTTGACGTCAAGCCCACCACGTATAACTTAGATCCGGCGCAACTCGAAGCGGCGATCACCCCGAAAACCAAAGCGATCATGCCGGTTTCCTTATTCGGCCAATGTGCCGATTTTGACGAAATTAATGCCATCGCAGCAAAACATCGCCTGACCGTCATCGAAGACGCGGCCCAGAGTTTTGGCGCAACTTATAAGGGAAAACGCTCCTGTAACCTCACCACCATTGCCTGTACCAGTTTCTTCCCCAGTAAACCGTTGGGGTGTTACGGGGATGGCGGCGCCATTTTCACCCAGGATGAAGAACTGGCGAAAATCATTCGTCAAATTGCCCGTCATGGACAAGACCGACGATATCATCATGTCAGAGTCGGGGTGAACAGCCGTTTAGATACTCTGCAAGCGGCTATTCTGTTACCCAAACTGGAGATATTTGAGGAAGAAATGGCACTACGTCAGACGGTGGCAGAAAACTATCATCAGGCGTTGAATAACATCGGCATCCTGACCACGCCATATATTGAGCCACACAATCTCTCCGCCTATGCGCAATATACTATCCGGGTTAAAAACCGCGATGCATTGCAACACAAATTAAAAGAACAAGGCATTCCAACCGCGGTGCATTACCCGATTCCCCTGAATAAACAACCGGCGGTGGCCAGCAATAGTGTTCTGCCTGTTGGCGACGAAGTTGCACAAGAGGTTATTAGTTTGCCGATGCACCCCTATTTATCCATAGATTTAATTAATAAAATTGCCCGTTCAATTTAAAATCTATGAATTATAAATTATTGAGGAATATATCTGGCTTATTACTCTCATCATTATTCAGCCAGATATTATTATTACTATCAACACCGGTATTAACCAGACTATTTTCACCGGAAGAATTAGGCATTTACGCTTCATTTTCATCGCTTTTAAGTGTTTTTGCCGTCGGTGCTTGTCTTCGTTATGAATTTTCAATCAGCGCATCAGAAAAAACACGTGAAATTAATTCACTGGTCACATTATCTTGCATTATTCCAATAACCATTAGTTTGATAGTTATCACTGTTTTTGCAATATCTCATATCCCAGAAAAAATAGTTCTAGGAAACTATCTATACTATATCCCGTTAGGTATTATCACCTATGGATTTTATCGGGCAGTGAGTTTTAAGAGTATAAGAGAAAAACAATACCATGCGCTCTCTATCACTAAAATAACGCAAACCGTTGCCATGATTAGCACCCAAATCATTGGCGGTATTGCCCATTTAGGAGCAAGCAGTCTCATCTTAGGCCAAATATTAGGGCAATCATTAGGTGTTCTATTTTTAAGTAAAAGATCCCAATATCGTTTAATTATCAATAAACCTGAACTTAGAAAAATAAAACTGCTTGCTCATAAATATTATAAATTTCCTATTTATGATTTTCCTGCGGCTCTCATTAACACATTGAGTAATGAGCTACCCCAATTATTTATCATGTCCACCTATGGGTTAAAATCCGCAGGGTTTTATTTAATTGCCGCTAGAATATCAGGCGCCCCCATTACACTATTAAGCCAAACCGTTTCGTCTATATTACAAGGATATTTAAAAGACACATTTATATCACCTTTCTTCAAGATAAAAAAAACATTTTATTACCTAACGAGCATTGCTATTTTATTTGCTATCGTGACATATTTCGCGGGCATACCCATCATAACCTTTATTTTTGGTGAAGGATGGCATGAATCAGGTAAATATCTATTATGTTTAATACCACACTTATGCGGACAAATAATATATTCATCGTTATCGATATATTTATCTATTTATGAACATCAGAAAAGCAATTTATTTATTCAAACAACATCAATTATATTAAGATTAATGGCTCTATTTGCTGGATATCTATTAGGCGATATTTATCTCACCCTTTTATTATTTTCACTCACAAGTTTTGTTCTTTATATGACAAGTACAGCTTATATTTTAAAATTATCTTTCATGCGCAAAGAAGGTTAAAATGAAGAAAAGCAAAAATATAATAAAAATAATCCCCTATATCATTATCGTGATGATTGTCAGCTATACATTTAATAAATATGCTTATGAGCTGGATGAATTCAACGGTAATGTGAGAAACCTGGTCATGAAAGGGAAATTCACACAGCGCGAATTTAATAGCAATGGTTTTCCTTTATCACACTCACCTCATATTTCAGAGCCATTCTTATCCCCATTTTATGTTGTTCACTATGGCCTGATATACTCTTCTTTAGGCTTAAATAAAGACAACGTCAATATATTATGGCGAACCGATTCATCCTTACCCGGCTGGAATGTCCCGCCACCGACATTCAATCAAAACGAATTAATTGCTAATTTTAAATTTTCAGCCGACTGGTTATTAAATAACATAAAACTATTTCATGGTGAAAATCATTACTTATATGATTTTGATTGGTCATATAAAGGCTATAAAAATAATAAACTCTCTGCCCCTTGGTGGTCTGGACTAACAGATGCCTATGCTATTATTCTGCTATTAAGAGCTTATGACTATTTTGGTGATGATAAATATCTGCTAACGTCGAAATTACTCTATCAATCATCACTAGCCCCTATCCATAAAGGCGGCAGTTTAACAACCTTAGATAATATGCCCTGGATTGAAGAATATGTTGATCCCCAAGCCAACTCAGACCAATTGGCTTTTGTATTAAACGGCATGATCTACTCGACTTATGGTATTGAATCCTTTGAGAATCATTTAAATATAGATGAAAACACCCGAATAACCGATAAATTATATCAATCAATCAGCCATAATATATTTAAATTCGACATAAAAAATGAATGGTCCAGTTATGATTTAATTGGCAATCCAAGCAACATTAAATATCATAAAATCCATACCCTTCTTTTAAAAGATCTGATAGAGAGAAATAAAAATTTTAAAAATAAAGAAATAATAGACTTATATAACAATTGGAATAAATCTGTGACTAATAGCGGGTATTATTATATAAAACATGGCCCTATTAGTTGGGCATACTATCAATTCATCACTATGTATTTCCTGTCTATCTTAGTATTATCACTCATTTACTTCTTTATCAGAAAAAATGCAAAATAATATTAAAATAATCCTGAAAATATTTATCTATCAGGTTATTATCTACCTGAATTCTGTACTTATATTAGACACATTCCATGAGGTAAGAGGCTATAATATTACCCCACAAGGTTACTTAAGTATTTTTTTCTGCTGGATATCATTTTTACCGCTCATTTTACTCAACAACCAAAAAAATCCCGTGATGGTTTTCTTATGGTTAATCTATATCACTTACATTATACCCGTATCCATTATATTCCCACTGATTAATTCAGCTTCTGTCTATTCAATCATTTTCGTATGCACAATAAATATATTATTTTTCTCATCGATATTATTCTTTCGGATAATAGATAGAATAACGATACCGAAAATAAAAATCCCGTGGGACTTATATAAAATACTGATAATAGGCTGTGGTATTATTGTACTCTTATTTGTCATGAGTAACCCTGGATTAAGTTTAATACCCCCTAATATATTTAAAGTTTATTCCATCAGACAACACTTTAAAGACAACACACCACTCCTCACGATGTACATCATCACCAATGGGGGATATGTTATTTCACCATTACTACTATTAGCTTCACTCTATATAAGAGGTCCGATTAAATATCTCCTCATTACAATAAGTATTTTGATTTCCTATTTAATCTACAGCTCTTCAGGATTAAAAAGCATCGCATTCATGAATCTTGCGGTTATCATTCTCTACTTCTATATAAAAGGAACAAAATCGATCAGTAATTCGGTGATAAATATCATTCTCTATTTATTCCTTACCGCCGGGGTATTATATTTTATTTTCGATTTTTATGATCCACTTATCCATTGGCTACGTAGAGTATTCTTCACACCGACATTAAATACTTATTACTTTTATGATTATATCTATAACAACAACAGTGAATTTACGACAGAAGCGCCTCAAATAGTTTCTCAAATCTATTATGGTACCTCAGGTTCGGCTAATACCGGCTTTATTGGCGACGGTATCGCCAGATACGGCACACTGGGTTTAATCATAAACTTTTTTATATTTAATATATTGCTCTTTGCCATGAACCTGAGTTCAAAAAAGGTGCCATTTGAATTTTCAACGACACTCTATTTACCCTTTGTATACACAATAGCAAACTCAGCGATTACAGCACTGCTACTGACCTATGGGCTGCTGGCATTAAGCATATTATTATTTTTATTCCCAACGAAAACTAAAAAAATATCCTTATGAAAATCACACACATGACCTCGGTACATCCCCGTTTCGACACCCGTATTTTCCTAAAAGAATGTGCTGCCTTACAAAAAGAACATGAGGTCTCCCTTATTGTTGCAGATGATAAAGGTAATGAAATCAAGAATAACATTGCTATCATTGATGTCGGTATATTACCTGGTCGATTAAATAGAATCTTTAAAACAACCGATAAAGTTTATAAAAAAGCATTAGAATTAGATTCTGACTTATATCATTTCCATGATCCAGAACTCATCCCTATCGGCCTAAAACTGAAAAGGGAAGGTAAAATAGTTATTTTTGATTCCCATGAAGATGTCCCTAAACAAATTTTTGGCAAGCCCTATTTGAATAAATTGACTAAGATTATTATCTCTAAATTATTCGCTCTCTACGAGAAATATTCGACGCCTAAATTTGACGGCATTATTACGGCTACACCGTCAATAAGAGATAAATTCTTAAAACTCAATAACAACACCATAGACATTAATAACTATCCCATATTAGGTGAGTTGCATAATAAACATGCCAACTGGCACGAAAAAGAAAAACAAGTCTGCTATGTCGGCGGCATATCCGATATCAGAGGTATAGCCGAGATGGTTGAATCCCTCTCTCACCTCACGACAAATACAAAAATGAAATTAGCAGGCAATTTTTCAGATAACGCTCTAGAGAATAAAATAAAAAGCATGAAAAATTGGCCCAAAATAGATGCATTGGGATTTTTAAATCGCATAGAAACCAAAGAACTGTTATCTAAATCTATTGCGGGTATCGTTCTCTATCATCCACTCCCCAATCATATTGATGCCCAACCCAATAAAATATTCGAATATATGAGTGCAGGTATCCCTGTTATCGCGTCAAATTTCCCATTATGGAAAGAGATTGTTGTAAAAAACCACTGTGGCATTTGTATCGATCCATTAAACCCTAAGGAAATAGCAAATGCGATAGACTACCTATCAAATAATCCTGATATAGCAGAAGAAATGGGTAGTAATGGGCTTATCGCAGTCAATGAAAAATACAATTGGGATATTGAACAAAATAAACTTAACAACTTTTACCAACAAATTGGACGTTAATCGATATGAAAAAAATTATTACCGTATTAGGCGCCAGACCACAATTCATTAAAGCCAGCCCAGTGTCTCGCGCTTTAAAAAATCATAATAAATTTAAAGAGATTATCATTCATACCGGACAACATTTTGATACTAATATGTCTGATATATTTTTTAATGAATTAGCCATTCCCAAACCTGATTACACACTCAATATTCATGGCGGCTCGCACGGTGAAATGACCGGCAAGATGCTAATCGAAGTTGAAAAAGTACTTATCACAGAAAAGCCGGATGCCGTTATGGTATATGGTGATACAAACTCAACTTTAGCTGGCGCATTAGCCGCATCTAAATTACATATTCCCATTATCCATGTTGAAGCCGGTCTACGCAGTTTTAATATGCAGATGCCCGAAGAGATCAATAGAATATTAACCGATAATGTCAGCTCAATTCTCTTCTGCCCAACAGACGCCGCCGTCAATAATCTACAAGAAGAAGGCTTCAATTCAAAGCCGGTTCATATCAGAAAAGTCGGTGATGTAATGGAAGATGCGGCTTTATATTTCAGCCAAACAGCCAAAAAACCGGATGGGCTGGATTCGATACAAAACTTCATATTAACCACGCTCCACCGTGCTGAAAATACCGATAATCAGGCACGTTTAACTGAAATAGTGAACGCATTGAATGATATACACAGAAGAATTGCTACTGTTGTAATACCAATTCACCCAAGAACTAAAAAAATGTTAGCACAATACGGCTTGCATTTAGATGTCCATTTAATTGAGCCAGTGGGATATTTAGAGATGATCTGGTTACTCAAAAACACCGCCCTGATTATTACCGATAGCGGCGGACTGCAAAAAGAAGCTTTCTTCTTCCGCAAACCTTGTATCACCGTGAGGGATCAAACTGAATGGATAGAATTAATTACCGCAGGGGTCAACAAACTCTCAGAGGCTGACAGTCACAAAATAACCCAATCCGTTCATGACATGATGGGTATTGATATGGGCTCGGTTCAATCCATGTATGGTGGCGGTATCGCCGCGACACGCATTGCTGACGAATTAGAAAGATTACTATGAACATTGTCTATATAAACCATTATGCCGGTTCGCCGGACCTGGGTATGGAATTTCGTCCATATCATTTAGGGCAAGAATGGGTTAAATCGGGACATAATATTACCCTACTCGCAGCCTCTTATTCTCATGTGCGGACCAAACAACCTACACTGATAGACAATAAAAAAACCACCGAAAATATTAACGGATTAGAATATGTCTGGTATCCCACCCCGAGCTATAGCGGAAATGGATTATCCAGAATCAAAAATATTTTCTCTTTTTTGCGACAAATTTGGATTGATAGTCATAACTTAGTCAAAAAATATCGACCTGATGTTGTCATTGCTTCAAGTACATATCCGATGGATATATGGATTGCCAAGCGTCTTGCTAAGAAAGCTAATGCAAAACTGGTCTTTGAAATTCATGATTTATGGCCTCTTTCACCCATAGAATTAGGTGGAATGTCACCTAAAAATCCATTTATTCAATTATGTCAATTCGCTGAAAACTCGGCTTATAAATATGCTGATGTGGTTATCTCCATGCTTCCAAATGTACAGGAACACACGAAAGCACATGGATTAGACCTCAGCAAATTACATATTATTCCTAATGGCGTGGTTGTAGAGGATTGGGCAAGTGAATTTACTCCATTAGACAATTCACTAGAAGAACTTATTATAACTGAAAAAAATAAAGGCCATAAAATTGTATGCTATAGCGGAGCTCACGGACGCCCAAATGCGCTGGAAAAATTACTCAAAACGGCGTCATTGCTTCATGATAAACCGATGACATTCTTATTAGTCGGTACTGGCCTCGAAAAGGCTAACTTAATAAAGAAATCTCAATCACTAGGAACAAATAACATTATATTCTTTGATCCAATCCCCAAAACTCAAATACCCGCCTTACTCAATAAAATTGACATTGCTTATATAGGGCTACAAAAGCAATCATTATTCAGATTTGGCATCAGCCCGAATAAACTTATTGATTATATGATGGCAGGCAAACCCATTTTATGTGCAATTGATGCCGGTAACGATCCCGTTTCTGACGTGAATTGCGGTATCAGCGTTAAATCAGGCAAGCCAGAAGACATTGCTCAGGCCTTATTAAAACTCAGTAAGCTATCAACTGACAAATTAAACCAAATGGGGCAAAAAGGCAAAATTTACGCTTTAGAAAATCACACCTATTCCATACTGGCAGATAATTTCCTAAAGGCCATAATCAATCATGAATAATAAATTCCTCCTTTTTGCATTACCTGAAATTGGGCAATCTGAAATTGATGAAGTCATTGACTCACTTAAAACAGGATAGATAACCACCGGACCTAAAACCGGAGGATTTGAACAAAATATAGGAATTACATTTAAATAGCTATCATTACTATCCAAATAGAGTGATTATTCAACCATGATAAACATATCAGTTATTTGCCCTATATTAAATGAAGAAAAATATATAAAGGGGTGTATTGAATCACTTCTAAAACAAGATTACCCTATCGGGCAATTAGAAATTATTTTTATAGATGGTTATAGCTCAGATAATACTTTAAAGATAATTCAGAGTTACACTAAAAAGTATGGCTTCATAAAATTACTATACAACCCTGCGAAACATGTCCCTGCTGCTCTGAATATTGGTATAAAAAATTCATCAGGGGAATATATAGCCAGAATCGATGCTCATTCCAGCTATCCCAGTAACTATTTATCCAAACTATATAGTTTATCAAAAAAACTTGATGCTGATAATATAGGTGGAATTTTCAATACAAAACCATGTAATTCTACAACCATTGCCGATAATATTGCATATTCCTTAAGTAGTCGCTTTGGAATGGGTAACTCCTATTTTCGAATTAGCATTAATAATATAAAAAAAGTTGATACGGTACCTTTTGGGTTTTTCAAAAGAACAATATTCGATAAAATAGGGTTATTTGATGAGGATTTAATCAGAAACCAAGATGATGAATTTAACAATAGAATTATAAAGCATGGAGGTAATATATATCTTTCCCCAGATATTATTATTGATTATTACCCCAGAGACTCAATTAAAAAAATCTGTTCTATGTTTTACCAATACGGTTTATTTAAACCACTAGTCAATTTCAAATTGAAAAAAATAACATCATTTCGGCAATTAATACCACCAATTTTTGTCTTAGGGTTAATCCTAGGATTAATCCTCTCATTCATTAGTTCAATATTTTTATATCCATATATAGGTTGTATTTTTATTTATTTCTTATTAACTTTATTGGTAACAATAAAAGCCCATTTTAAAAATAAAAAAAACTATATTTTCTTACCATTAATATTTCTGTGCATACATTTATCTTATGGATCAGGGTATCTCATTGGAATAATGAAAATTATATTCAATAAGAAATTCCACGTAAAAAACAAAAGATAAGGATTATTACATGAACTCTTTTTTTCTCCCTTTCGCACTCCCAGAAATTGGTCAAGAAGAAATTAATGAAGTTATTGATTCACTTAAAACGGGTTGGATAACCACCGGACCTAAAACCAAAAGATTTGAACAAGATTTTGCCCAATATTTAGATTCTGATGTTGAGGCCATTGCGGTAAATTCAGCAACGGCGGGATTGCATTTAGCGCTGGAAGCCATAGGTATTAAGCCGGGTGATGAAGTTATCGTGCCTACCTATACCTTTACGGCTACCGCAGAAGTTGTCCGTTATCTGGGGGCTCATCCCATTTTTGTTGATTCCTTACCTGACAGCCTGAATATTGATCCAACAGCAATAGAAAAAGCAATAACTACCAAAACTAAAGCGATTATACCAGTACACTTTGCAGGTTTATCCTGTGATATGGATGCCATCATTGCAATCGCTAAAAAATTTAATCTACGAATAGTTGAGGATGCCGCCCACTCATTTCCGACTTTATACAAGGGAAAGAAAATTGGCACGCTAGACACTGATGTCACTGTATTCAGCTTTTACGCGAATAAAACCATGACGACAGCGGAAGGTGGCATGCTAGTCTCCAGAAATCCAAATATCATAAAAAGAGCAAAAACAATGCGTCTCCACGGCATTAGCAAAGACGCCTTTGATAGATATCAATCCAAAATACCTGCCTGGTATTACGAAGTGATTGAGCCAGGCTATAAATATAACATGCCAGATATTTGCGCATCCATTGGCATCCACCAACTACAGAAAATAGATACTTTTCATAAGAAAAGAGAGGAAATGGCTAAACTCTATGATAATGAATTAAAAGATCTGCCCATTACCTTACCCACGAAACCTAAAGAACCTAATAGCCAACACGCGTGGCACTTATATACCATTAGATTAAATGATGAAGTCAACATATCCAGAGATGACTTTATTATAAAAATGGCAGAAAAAAACATCGGCTGCTCTGTCCATTTTATTCCACTACATAAACAGCCTATATGGAAAAATACCTATTCTCTTAATGAAAACAACTTCCCAGTTGCAGAAGAAAATTTTAAAAGAATTGTATCCATTCCTTTATACACAAAAATGACAAAAGAAGACCAAATCTACGTTATCAAAACAATTAAAGAGATCTTGGCATAAATGATGACATATTATTTAGCGATAAAAAGGCTTTTTGATTTTATTTCGTCTCTCATTGGACTCATCCTATTACTCCCTATTTTAATCACTATTGCTATCTGGATAAAAATGGATTCGAAAGGACCCATTTTTTTCCGACAAAAACGAGTGGGCCAATATAATCAAGATTTTTATATTCACAAATTTAGGAGCATGACCACGGGATCAGAGCAAAAAGGACAACTTACTATTGGTCATGATCTCCGTATTACCAACTCTGGAAAATTTATACGCAAATATAAAATTGATGAATTAGCTCAACTAATTGATGTTATTCGAGGAAAAATGAGCTTAGTCGGGCCAAGACCTGAAGTGCCACAATTTATGGACAAATATCCAGATGATATCAGAAACAAAATATTATCGGTAAAACCCGGCATAACAGATTTGGCTTCCATTGAAATGATCGATGAAAACCAGATATTAAGCCAATATAAAGACCCTCATCAAGCTTATATCGACATTATTATGCCAATAAAAGCCAAGTATTACCTGGAATATATTGATAAAAAGTCATTTTTCTATGACCTGAAGATTATTTTTAAAACCATTTACAAAGTAGTTTTTAGGTAATTAACTATTATGAACAAGAGAATATTTTTCTACCAAGATAGACTAATAAAGACCATCGTTCTTCTGATTGTCGATATATTTATTATCATTATTTCATACTGGCTAAGCATGTGGTTACGCCTTGATAGAGAAGTGCCCATTTTCAGCTTACAACATTGGTTAACGATTATATTCACCATACCGTTCACGCTATTCATTTTCTTAAGAATTGGCTTTTATCGATCGATATTAAAATATGTCAACATGAGTATATTGAAATGGGCCATTATTGGTTCATTTCTATCTACTCTACTATTAACCGCAATTTCCTTATATCAACAAGCATTTTTGCCTAGAACCGTACCCATTATCTATTTTTCTTTCTTAGTGATCTCACTCTGCGGCACAAGATTTGTCTATAGAACGCTACGTAATTTAATAAAATATAAAGGCGCTCCGGTTATCATATATGGAGCAGGAGAATCTGGCCGGCAACTCTTACCTATATTAAGAGAACATAGAGAATTCAACCCAATTGCTTTTGTTGATGATAATCATAAATTACATCATTTATCGATTCATGGGGTTTATGTCTTCCCGCCAGAGAAGATAACGATTTTAGTAGAAAAATATCATATAAAGAAAATATTATTAGCCATACCCAGTGCATCAATATCTAATAGAAAAAAAATACTAGAAAAACTGCAAAAAGAACATTGTGAAATCCTCACCATTCCAAGCTTCAATGATCTGGTTGAAGGCAAAGCGCAAATAAACTCACTGAAACGCGTTTCCATTAATGATCTATTAGGAAGAGAACAAGTTGATCCATTACAAAGCCTACTCAATAAAAACATCAAAAACAAAAATGTTCTTATTACCGGTGCCGGCGGTTCAATCGGATCAGAGTTATGCCGACAAATCATCACTCAATCTCCCTCTCAGATAATCCTATTTGAATTAACCGAATATTGCCTTTATTCAATAGAAAAAGAGTTACAAAAGATAAATTCAGATAGAGATCTGAATATAACCATTACTGCAATTTTAGGCGACATAAAAGATTCAGACAAAATAAATAGAATAATCCATAAATTTAACATTAATACCATATACCACGCGGCGGCATATAAACACGTTCCATTGGTAGAAATGAATACCATAGAGGGCATTAATAACAATATCTTTGGCACCCTCTCACTTGCCAAAGCAGCAATTAACCAAAAAGTTGAAAAATTTGTATTAATCTCTACCGACAAAGCCGTCCGCCCGACAAATACAATGGGCGCGACAAAAAGATTTGCTGAACTGATATTACAAGCCTTTGCTAAAGAGAACAGCCACACAAAATTCTCAATGGTTCGCTTTGGCAACGTCCTTGGTTCATCCGGTTCCGTTGTTCCCCTGTTCGAAAAACAGATAAAAAGTGGTGGACCGATAACCCTCACCCACAAAGAAATTACCCGTTACTTCATGACGATCCCAGAAGCCGCCCAATTAGTCATCCAGGCAGGAGCACTGGGCAATAATGGCGATGTTTTTGTTCTGGATATGGGAGAATCAGTAAAAATTTATGATCTTGCCCGAAAAATGATCCACCTTTCCGGACTGACAGCGAAAGATGAAACCAATCCTCATGGCGATATCGAAATTAAAATTACCGGATTAAGGCCCGGTGAAAAACTTTATGAAGAGTTATTAATTGGTGATAACGTTTCTGGCACCAATCACCCAAGAATAATGACAGCTAATGAAGTTTTTCTGACTTGGGATAAATTAAATCCGTTATTAAATGATCTAAAAACATCTTGTGAAAACTACGATTTTGAGAATATTAGGAAGATCCTCATCAATGCTCCTATTGATTTTCATCCTAAAGATTACATCTACGATCTTCTAAAATAATATCTATACCCTTCATCTTTCAAGCTGCTGCTTTGTTGGCTGCTTTCACTCACCCCAGTCACATAGTTATCTATGCTCCTGGGGATTCGTTCACTTGCCGCCGCGCTGCAACTCGAAATCTATTGGGTATAAATCAACCATCTAACAAGCTAACAGAGAGTTGGTGCTAACATTAATTTATTATTTTCAGTCATTTAATGGGATTTCTCAAATCACAAAAGTTGGACTGAATTCCCTTTAAAGGAACGACTACATTGGAAACACTATTTAGAATCGATAGCCAGCACCAATTACCCAAGTGCCTACTTTGACATCATCCAGTTTTGAATATTCATACGATGCATCAATAACCCAATTTGGCATAGGGTTAAACTGCAATCCTAGACCATAAGCAACAGATGTCTTACTCCATTTATAATCATAATCATAGTCATAGGCAACGCCAAACGCAGAAGTTTTACCCTTTACCTTCCCATGTGCAGCACCAACCAGACCGTATACACTCACGTACTCATTAAAGCGGTATGTAGGGCCAACCATCAGAGAATAATAATCTAAATCACTAGTACCAACTTTTCCGCCATAATCGTAGAGATCATAACCCTGATGTGTCAGGGTGAATGAGCCAATAACACCAAAATTATTATCCAGCTCATAGCGATATTTCAGGTTAAAGCCTTTTGGGTTTTCATCAAGCTTTTCACCATCGGCCTTCACATGACTCTGAGCATAACCACCCGAAATCGAACTTTCTCCAGCATTTGCTGCAAATGCGAATACAGATAAACCAACTGCCACTGCTGAGGCTATCAATGCCTTTTTCATTGGAACGTCCTAAATAGTTATTGTACAAGTAATAATGATTTTGCTTTGTTAAAATATACTTATCAAAAAACAAAATGTAACGTGGTATTAAATACTTAATGCCTCAATCACATTGTTTTTTAACAGGAAATCTTAAAATAAAGCAGGTATTTAGGATCTGATATCTCAAATTAATAGAAAAGTAACGGTCAATAATCACACAAACGAAAATTAAGAACTATTTTTCCAAATATAATTTCATATATGATTACTTTATTTATCGTATTCATCTGCTAATCCCAATAATTCTCTTACAAATGAATCATAGCTTAATAATCGTCCAATCAGACCTCACAGCGATAAAACTATGAGGCTGAAAGTCATAAATAAGTTTGCGTTGTATTAACTTACATCGTATTAAATTTGCTATTTCAAGCTGCTATATTTTTAGCCCCACAAGATGACATAACCCTTTCACTGATTTCTTGCTCAATTTTTATTTCAAAATCAGTAAACAGCGCCTTTGGTTTTACACTTCTATTACTTTTTTCAAGCGTTACAAAACCGTGGCGGCTAAGCGTCTTTAATGTGACTGACAGGTTACTTGGTTTCCTTCCTGATAAATTAGCCAGCTCCGCAATTGTCTCTGGTTTGTGCTCATTTATAAGACGCAGAAGCGCAATATTATCACTGCTAAGTACTTGAGCAAGAGCAATCATGGAAGTAAACCAAATTTTAGGCTCATCAGGTTGAACAACATACTCACCTTTAATGATAGCCAATGTGCGCTTGCGTATAAGTTCTTCATTCATCACGCCAATGAGTGCTTTCATCGTATTACCCTCTTTTTTCGCGTTCAGCGATAATTTCATCAATTTTAGTAAAGAAATCCTCAATTAACTGATATGCAGAAGTAAATTCATACGGAACACCCTTATCTATAGAGTTTCTGTGAACATGGTCATACACCAATCGTCCTCGATACTGACTTCTCTTTGGTGGAGTAATTGCGTGTGCATTATCCATGCCAAATACTCGCGTGTTGTATTTGTCATGTAGCGTTAAGTTATAACGAATACCATGTGGAATGAAATTCGTTGGCTTAACTGTCCATACTTCAATTTTCCACCAATAACCATCATCCCGATAGACCCTCTGACCATGCAACCCAAGTAAGACGTCCAAACCTGAATCAGATTGCATGACTAAAACCTCCTTGTTTGTTATGATCTAATCATATGTTTTTATTCAACGAACTTCAAGCTAACAACCAACTGTAAATTATTATCTTTTAATGTAATTAGAGTACCATTCAGGCTTACTTTGGATCATTCGTACTGCAAAATAGAGATCGGGCGCCACAATCAGATCGTCATCGCTACTTTGTAGTTTATTCTGTTTTATCCAACGGGTAAGCTCCGTCCGGCGACCGGCAAGCACCAATGTGACATCTCTTACTTTTAATTCTCTAATCAACTCATCAATAGCGGCAAATACACTAACATCATCATGGGTAAAGCTCACAGCCGCATCGACAACCAGCCAACCCGGACGTTTTTGCGTTTTGTTAAGTTTTTGAATTCTGTCAACATGCTGTAACACCCGTTTTTTAAAATAGCTGACATTGAAATAAGTCAATGGTGAATTAAATCGATACATCATCACACCATCTATTGGTTTAATATCATTGCCATGATTAATTGAATGAATCATTCCTTGGTCATTCACCCCTAAGAACTGGTCTGTCGGGCGAAATATAATTCGCAAAAACTGCAATAAACCAAGCAGAACGGCGAGACCAACACCGTTAATCAAACCAACTACCAGCACGGCAATAAATGTAAATAGCGATAAAGTAAATGCCTGATGATTTCTTTTCCTCAGCGACCAGATCCGCCGTAAATCCAACAGTGACGATGCCGAATAAATCAACACCACACCAAGTGATGACAACGGGATATAGGCCAGGAAACTGGTCATAAATAACAAAACCAATAAAATAATGGTCGCTGCGATAACAGAGACCAATTGCGTTTTCCCACCAATCGCATCATTAACCGCAGTGCGACTGCTGGCAGCACTAACAGCAAATCCTTGGGATAAAGCAGAAGCGATGTTCGCAATGCCTAAGGCTCTAAGTTCACAATCTGCATCAACCTGATAACCGTTTTTACTGGCAAAGCTACGGGCCGTCATCATAAAACTGACAAAACTGATAACAGCAAGGTTCAGAGATGGGATAACAAGCTCACGCATAATGCCTGGCTGGAAATCGGGCATTGGCACAATAGGCAATCCCCCGCCGCTGACACTACCAACAATCTGAATGCCATATTTTTCCAGACCAAATTGCCAGCTTACGTAAGTCGCTAATACCATTGCCAACAAAGGCCCCGGCCAAGTCGGACGCAAGAAACGCACAGCGAGCAAAATCAACACCGTAGCAACAGACATTGCTAACGTCGGTAAATGCGTATCCATAAGTTTGGCAGGTAATGCGATCACTCGTTCAATCAATCCCTCTGGGACACCAGCAAAGCCAAAGACTTTAGCCAACTGATCGACAATGATTGTCAACGCAACGCCGTTCATTAATCCTTTTAAGATCGGTTTGGAAAGAAAATCAGCAAATGCGCCTAATCGGAAGTGGCTGGCGAGAACACACCATATCCCGGTCATTAAAGTCATTACAATCGTAAGCTGCCAGCGTACATCTTCATTATCAAACACCAATGGCGCGACAGCCGCTGCAATAACGGCACACGTTGCTGCATCTGGCCCGACAATCAACTGCCTTGAGGTACCAAATAATGCATAAGCGAACATGGGTAAAATACATGCATAAAGACCGATAATCGCACTTATTCCCATCAATTCGGCGTAAGCAATAGCAACCGGCAGAGCAACTGCGGCGACAGAAAGCCCGGCCCTTAAATCATGACTCAACCACTCTTTGCGATAATGAGAGAAATTGCCTAACCCTGGCATCCAACGCTGTAGTTTTTTCCACTGCATTTGGTTTATGCCCTCTTATTTTTCAACGGGTTTTAGCTATAATGCTGCGTTATATGTCCACTGACAACCGGAAGTTAATTACGCCGCTCTTTATGATAGAATTATGCGAAACCGATCGATAAAAACCTTTTTTATTGAGAGATAAAGCTATGCCGTTGCTGCCAGTCCGTTCAATTACTAAAATCGGATGATAATCAAATGCCGGAATTACGATAGGTTCAAATATGAAACAACTTTTAGACTTTCTACCTTTAGTCGTCTTTTTTGTCGTATACAAAATGTATGATATTTTCTACGCTTCTGGAGCGCTGATCGCCGCTACCGGTTTAGCTGTCGCTATTACTTATTTCATTTACCGGAAAGTAGAGAAATCCTCGCTGATTACTTTTATCATGGTGGCTGTTTTCGGTACTCTAACTTTAGCTTTCCACAGTGATCTATTTATCAAATGGAAAGTGACAGTAATCTATGGGTTATTCGCATTAGCCTTGCTAGGCAGCCAATGGTTTATGAAAAAACCACTGATTCAGAAAATGCTAGGAAAAGAGTTAGTTTTACCCGATTTTGTCTGGAACAAACTCAATATGGCGTGGGCTCTGTTTTTTATCGCCTGTGCATTGGCTAATATTTATGTCGCGTTTTGGTTACCACAAGATGTCTGGGTTAATTTTAAAGTATTTGGTCTGACAGCCCTGACTCTGGTTTTCACCGTGCTCAGTGTAGTATATATTTACCGTCACCTGCCACGCGAACAGAAGTAACCCCATTCAAATGGATACCTGCCTGCTATCGCCTGTAGGCAGGTATTGTTTTTTCATCAAATAAAGTAAAGTTTTCAATGACACAACAACAATTACCTAACGGAGAGTTAGTCCTCCGCACACTGGCTATGCCCGCTGATACCAACGCCAATGGAGATATTTTTGGTGGATGGTTAATGTCACAAATGGATATTGGCGGGGCAATTCTGGCAAAAGAAATTGCGGAAGGCCGTGTTGTCACTGTCAGAGTAGATGGCATTACTTTCCTGAAACCTGTCGCCGTTGGTGATGTCGTATGCTGCTATGCACATTGTCTCAAAACTGGTAACAGTTCAATTACCATCAACATCGAAGTCTGGGTGAAGAAAGTCGCCTCTGAACCTGTCGGTCAACGCTATCGCGCAACCGAAGCGGTATTCACTTATGTTGCCGTTAATGAAGATAATACCTCCCGTCGATTGCCAGAAGGCAAAACTCAGTTTCAACTCGCTAGCAGTACTCGCGAATAAGGCTATACCCTATGGATTTCAAGATGCATCGCGACGGCAAGGGAGAGAATCCCCGGGAGCATAGCGAACTATGTGACCGGGGTGAGCGAGTGCAGCCAACAAAGAGGCAACTTGAAAGATAACGGGTATAATTATTAATGGAAAAAGGAGCGGGTATGTCAATAACGCTCCTTTTTTATTTGCATTTCCCCGACAATCAGGATTGAGATATACCCGTAATTTTGAATTCGACGGTTGTGATATAACCAACCGCAGGTATTTTTTCAAAGCGCCATTTTCTCATCGCTTTTTTCACCTCCCTTTCAAAAACATTGGGGGGATTAGCGCCAACGACTTCTATATTTTTTACCCGTCCATCTTCATCAATATCATATTTGACTTTCACATAGCCCTCGGTACCCAATGCTGAAGCTCTGGATGGGTAGATAGGTAACGCTTTACTTAATGCCCTTGGCCCATTCTGCGGTTTAACCACCGGTTTATTCTGATTATTATCAGTACGGTTAGCCAGCGCATTCTGATTAAACTGCGGTTTTTCCGGTTGTTCAGCTCTCTTTTCAACGGGTTCAGATTGCTTTTTAACAACCTTCTTCTTCACTTCTGGTTTCAGCTTCTTCACCTCTGGTTTTGGAATTACCGGCTCCGGAACAGGTTCCGGCTCTTCTGGCTCTGACTCAGGTTCAGGCGCTGCCGGTTCCGAAACTGGGGCTTCTTCGGCAGCTAATTGAATCATAGCGACAGACATAAGCGCAGCATCAGGCTGTTTTTCCGATATTGAAGAACAAAAAAGGGCGGCAGCAACAGAAATGTGTAAACAAACTGACAACAATATTGGCCAATGTATCCATCGCATAAGGGAATTCTTGATTAGCAGCATAATATCAATCCTCGAATGACTGCTAGTTTAAATGCAAATAGCAATCATATTCAATAAAGATTGTAGGTGAGCGTGAATATAAGGCCAAAAATATTATTTCTTCAATGTATCCATTCGCCATGCTGGACAAACAATAAAGCTCGACGCTGTTTATAACCATTTAATTTACGTAGTGAATAGATACGCAAATTACGTCTTGATTGCCCTTCCAGCCAACGGCGGCGGCGATTAAAATTCTGGCGTAACATACGCCACCGTCCTACTTCGTTCCGGCTACGTTTCATAAAACCCTACCTATAAAAACATCACGCTCATTATAAGCCTTTAAAAAAGATATCCAAGGCGTATCTGGATAGTACTTTTTATATCAATAATGCGAAATGACCAATATCAAGTATGATGCTTGCAGTATATTTGCTAATTTTTTGGTAAATTCATCGGGTTAATTAGATCGTTTATATCTCGTGTCTTGAGGAAACCATGTTAAACGCCACCAAAGATGTCTGAACAAAACAGGATTGATTGCCGAATATGACAACCTTTTATTCCGTCCTAAGTTGGCTTGCTATTTTCTTTTATTGGCTGATTGTTGCCAGTATCACCTTACGCATTCTGATAAAACGCCGGCCTGTCACCTCTGCTATGACCTGGCTGTTGATTATTTATATCCTTCCCTTAGTTGGAATCATCGCTTACCTGTCATTTGGTGAGCTACATTTGGGAAAACGCAGAGTTGAACAAGCAAAAGCCATGTGGCCTTCAACAACCATATGGCTTGAAGAATTGCGTAAATCTCGTCATATCTTCGCCACGGAAAATAGCGAAGTCGCAACACCTCTATTCCAGCTTTGCGAACGACGGCAAGGGCTTGCAGGCGTTAAGGGTAACAAGATCCAATTACTGACAACCTACGACCATTCACTAAAAACCATCATCAAAGATATTGAGAATGCTAAGCACAGCATTGATATGGTGTTTTACATCTGGCAAGCCGGCGGCTTGGTTGAGCAAGTGACCGATGCTCTTATGGCCGCAGCGCACCGAGGAGTCAGATGCCGTATTATGGTGGATTCAGCCGGTAGCTGGTTATATTGCCGTAGCCAATACCCAGATATCATGCGCCAGGCGGGAATTGAATTTGTTGAAGCTTTGCAAGTCAATATATTCCGTCTATTTCTACGCCGAATGGATCTGCGGCAACATCGTAAAATTATCTTGATAGATGATTATATTTCTTATGCCGGCAGTATGAACATGGTAGATCCACGCTTCTTTAAACAAGATGCCGGCGTTGGGCAATGGATCGATATCATGGTGAGAATGGAAGGGCCGGTTACCACGACTATGGGGGTTATTTACGCTTGTGACTGGGAAATGGAAACAGGTCAACGCATCTTTCCGCCATCGCCAGATACCAATATCATGCCGTTTGAACAGGCCAGTGGGCACACAACTCAGGTTATTGCATCTGGTCCCGGATTCCCTGAAGAATTGATTCAACAATCTTTAATGACGGCTATTTTCTCTGCCCGTAAGCAACTGATTTTAACTACCCCTTATTTTGTTCCCAGTGATGACCTGATAAATGCTATTTGCACCGCAGCCCTACGAGGAGTTGAAGTTATTATTATCGTTCCACGCAGAAATAATTTCTTCTTAGTTCGTTGGGCAAGCCGGGCATTTTTTGCTGAACTGTTAAATGCCGGTGTTAAGATTTATCAGTTTGAAGATGGCTTGCTACATACCAAAAGCGTTTTAGTTGATGGTCAACTCAGCATGGTGGGTTCAGTTAATCTCGATATGCGTAGCCTGTGGCTAAATTTTGAAATTACCGTGGTTATTGATGATGAAAACTTTGGTAATGATCTGACGCTGGTGCAATATGATTATATAGCCCATTCCACATTGCTGGAGAGCAATGAATGGGAACAACGCCCTTTGTGGCATCGGATTATTGAGCGTATTTGTTACTTCTTTAGCCCGCTATTGTGACCAATACCCTCGTCTTGTAAAGACGGGGGTACCAATCAACGCTTCAACATGCTTTAATTCCTTCATCATGACCCACGAATAAATCAATATGGACAACAGATCCTCACCAGCTATGGATTTAGACCTCAATAACCGAATGACAGAAGACGAAACCCTTGAGAAAGCCTATGACATCTTTCTCGAACTGGCTTCGTCCAACCTTGATCCCGCTGATATTCTGCTATTTAGCTTACAATTCGAAATACGTGGCGGCGCAGAATTACTGCCCCCTTCTGATGAGTGGCTTGAACACGTGGATTTCAATCCAGACCCCGATTTTTTTGCCGAAGTCATTATCGGGCTAGCAGAAGCTGAGGATGCTGAGATCAACGATGTTTTTGCTCGCATTCTTATTTGCCGGGAAAAATCTCACCCGATTTACCATATTTTGTGGAAAGATTGAAAAATTAAAGTCAGTGATTTTAATCTGCTCTTTTCCTCTTCAAAGAGTGAGAGCTACCCGTTTTGATTCAGGTCTGAATCCTGATACAAAACCCAAAAAGTAACTCTCACATTTAATGTCTTATAAAACTCCGCAATAACTACAACCTTAACTATAATAACCTTAACTACAATGGATCAACCTTCAAACAAGACACAGCATGGCGAAAACTTCCTTCCATCAATGGTCGTGTTTTAGCGCATTCAGGATCTGCCATTGGGCAACGTGTACGAAAAACGCACCCTGATGGCGGATTGATCGGTGACGGTAATTCGCCTTCCAATAATTCAATGTGTTTATTTTGTTCTTTATCTGGATCAGGCACCGGCACTGCTGACATCAACGCCTTGGTATAAGGGTGTTGTGGATTATGATAAACCTCATCATAAGTGCCCAATTCCACCGCATGCCCGAGATACATCACCAATACACGGTCAGATATGTGCTTAACCACCGCCAAATCATGGGCGATAAAAATTAGCGACAGCCCCATTTCCCGCTGTAATTCCTGCAACAGGTTCACTACCTGAGCCTGAATAGATACATCAAGTGCAGATACCGGTTCATCACAAATCACCAACTTAGGTTCAAGAATAAGCGCCCGGGCAATCCCGATACGTTGGCACTGACCACCGGAGAATTCATGCGGGTAGCGGTTAATCAGATTCGGCAGTAATCCAACCTTCATCATCATGGTTTTTACCCGCTCTTTAATTTCTGGCCCTTTCATCTTTGGATGATAGGTGCGCAATGGCTCAGCGATAATATCGCCAATCGTCATTCGCGGGTTTAAGGATGCTAATGGATCTTGGAATATCATCTGGATATCACTACGAATATCCTGCCACTGCTTATCATTCATATCCAGCAGGCTTTTTCCCAACCACGTTACCGAACCCCCGGAAGATTTGACCAATCCGATAATTGCACGAGCAAAAGTCGATTTACCGCAACCGGATTCGCCAACCACACCAAGCGTTTCCCCTTCGTATAACCTTAATGTGACGCCATCAACCGCTTTCAAGGTCTTTGTTGGTTGCCAAAACCACTGTTTGCCATCTTTGATATCAAAGTGAACTTTCAAATCTGCTACTTCTAGCAGCACACGTCTTTCTTCAATCGGACTCATACCAATTCCCCCGGCGCTTTAAAACAAGCTCGCAAACGTCCGTTGCCAAATATCTCCAATCCTGGCTCACAATTTACACAACGATCTACTGAAAACTGGCAGCGTGGCTGGAACGGACATCCTTTCGGCAACCGTAATAAGTTGGGCGGATTTCCGGGAATGGTCGTCAGTGACTCTTCATCACCATCAAGACGCGGAACAGCATTAAGTAAGCCAATAGAGTAAGGATGGGTTGGTTGATAAAACACTTCACGGGCCGAGCCATATTCCATCGTTCTCCCCGCGTACATCACCAACACTTTGTCACAAATACCTGCAACTACACCCAAGTCGTGAGTAATCATAATAATCGCAGTGTTAAACTCTCGTTTCAGCTCATTCAGTAGCGTCATAATTTGAGCCTGAACCGTGACATCAAGTGCGGTTGTCGGTTCATCAGCAATCAACAATTTCGGCCGACATAACAACGCCATAGCGATCATCACACGCTGACGCATGCCACCAGAAAATTCATGAGGATACATCCCCATACGCTTACGCGCTTCCGGCATTTTGACCGCATCCAACATTCGAATCGATTCGAAGTGTGCTTCATTTTTACTCATATGCTTATGCAACATCAATACTTCTGTAAGTTGATCGCCAATACGCATATAGGGATTGAGAGATGTCATTGGGTCCTGAAATATCATCGATATCTCTTCCGCTCTCATGCGGTTAAGCTCTTTCTCTTTAAGGTTAAGAATTTCCCTGCCATTAAAAATAGCGGAACCGCCGATTGTGCCGTTTCTGGCAAGCAGCCCCATCAAAGCGAAAGCGGTTTGTGATTTGCCAGAACCAGACTCCCCTACAATTCCCAGAGTTTCCCCCGCCCGTAAATCAAAATTCAGCTTATTCACCGCGGTAACATCCCCGTCAGGGGTGCTAAAAGTCACGTCCAATTCTTTAACAATTAACAACGGCTCAGAACTTTTCTGGTTTTTAACGCTGTCCATGTTACCTCCTTAACGATCTTTCGGATCGAGGGCATCACGCAAGCCGTCGCCGATAAAGTTAAAACAAAACAGTGTCACCACCAGAAAACCGGCAGGAAACAACAGCAACCACGGGGAAACTTCCATCGAATTCGCACCATCACTTAACAATGCGCCCCAACTGCTTAATGGCTCTTGAGTTCCCAATCCCAGAAAGCTAAGAAATGATTCAAACAGAATCATGCTTGGCACCAATAAAGATGCATAAACCACCACCACTCCCAATACATTAGGGACAATATGACGCAGCACAATATGACGGGTTGATACACCACACACCAACGCCGCCTCAATAAACTCCTTACGTTTTAGGCTCAATGTCTGGCCACGGACAATACGCGCCATATCCAGCCATGACACCATACCGATGGCGACAAATATCAGAAAAATATTCTGTCCGAAGAAGGTCACCAGTAGGATCACGAAGAACATGAATGGAAATGAGTTTAGAATTTCCAACAGACGCATCATAACTGAATCTATTTTTCCGCCTATATAGCCGGATAATGATCCATATAAGGTTCCGACGACTACCGCCACCAAAGCGGCTGCCACCCCAACCATCAATGAAATGCGCCCCCCAATAGCAACACGCACCAACAAATCACGACCGGAAGAATCTGTACCAAAATAGTGACCCGATTCAAAATCGGGCGGCATCGACATCATGGCCCAGTCAGTATCATCATAAGTAAATTGGGCTAACATCGGTGCCAGGATCACAAACAAAGTAATCAAAGATAGCAGACACAAACTGGCAATCGCTGCCCGGTTGTGAATAAAACGACGTCGTGCATCCTGCCACAAACTGCGGCCTTCAATTTCCAGTTGCTCAGAGAAATTTTCCAGAGCTTCGCTGTTTTGTTTATTCACTATCATTGCGCGCTCCAGTCTTAATAACGAATCTTCGGATCGATAACAGCGTACAACACATCAACAATCGCATTGAACAGAATAGTCAGGCCACCAACCAAAATAGTCAGACTTAACACTAACGAATAGTCACGGTTCAATGCGCCATTAACAAACAACTGCCCTATTCCCGGCAACCCGAAGATCGTTTCAATCACCATCGAGCCGGTAATGATGCCGACAAAAGCCGGCCCCATATAAGAGATAACCGGTAACAATGCGGGCTTTAAAGCATGGCGGAAAATAATGATACGCAACGGCAACCCCTTAGCCCGCGCAGTACGAATAAAATTAGAGTGCAGCACTTCTATCATCGAACTACGAGTAATACGGGAAATACTGGCGATATAGGCCAAAGACAACGCTACCATCGGCAAAATCATATATTTAGGCGCACCGCCATTCCAGCCTCCTCCCGGCAGCCATTTAAGATGAATAGCGAACCCCAACACCAGTAACGGCGCCACGACAAAACCCGGGATAACAACCCCCGTCATGGCAAACCCCATAACCGTATAATCCCATTTGGTATTTTGGTTAAGTGCAGCAATAACCCCGGCGCTGACCCCCAAGACAACCGCCATGATAAATGCCGAAGCCCCTAATTTAGCCGACACTGGGAATGCTGTTGCTACCAGATCGTTAACCGAGTAGTCCTTATATTTGAAAGAAGGCCCAAAATCTCCTTTAGTGAGTTGAATTAAGTAATCAAAATATTGTTTATAAATTGGGTCATTCAAATGATATTTCGCTTCAATGTTCGCCATCACTTCTGGCGGCAATTTCCGCTCGCCGGTAAATGGGCTGCCTGGCGCCAACCGCATCATGAAAAACGAAATAGTGATAAGAATAAAAAGTGTCGGGATCGCCTCTAAACAACGGCGTAAAATAAACTTAAGCATCGCCCGTTCCTATGTGTTGGCCCTTAACCCTGGCCTTAAAATAATTTGACACTAAAGCAGCCCTTTCTGGGCTGCTTTACAACGATTAGTGTTTGATAATATAAAAATCTTTGGTGTGTAAATTATCCAAAGGATCTTTCCCTGTATAGCCACCAACATAGGGCTTCACTAACCGGGTATTCACATAGTAATAAAGGGGGACAATAGCCGAATCTTTATCTAACTGCGCTTCTGCTTTCTGGTAAACAACAGCACGTTCATCATCTGTCGCCACTTTCAGAGATTCCTTCATCAGCTTATCAAACTCATCACTCTTATAATGAGCCGTGTTATTACTACTATAAGAAAGCATTGCATTCAGGAATGAAGAAGGTTCGTTGTAATCGGCACACCAGCCAGCACGGGCCACGTCATAATTACCCTGATGTCGAGTATCGAGGAAAGTTTTCCACTCTTGGTTTTCCAAACGAACATCAGCACCTAAATTTTTCTTCCAAACAGAAGATACAGCGATTGCAATTTTTTTATGCAGATCAGAGGTGTTATAAAGCAAGTTAAATTTCAATGGATTATCTTTATTATAACCTGCTTCGGCCAGTAATTTTTTGGCTTCTTGGTTGCGTTGTTCCTGACTCCAACCAGCAAACCACACTGGTTTTATTTCTTTAAAGCCATCAGTAAACGGCGGTGTATAACCGGAAGCAGGAATATCACCCTGTGCTTTGACTTTATTGGTCACAATATCGCGATCCATAGACAATTTCAGTGCAGTACGGACGCGGGGATCATTAAATGGGGGTTTTTCGTTATTAATTTCGTAGTAATAAGTACATAAATGCGGGTTAATATGCAGCTCGTTCGGGATCTCTTTTTTCAGTTTCTGGAATAGTTCAATCGGCAAATTGGTATAAGTCATATCAATTTCGCCACTGCGATAACGGTTTACATCCGTGACCTCTGACGAAATTGGCAGGAAAGTAACCTGATCAATAACGGTATTTTTGTTATCCCAGTATGTCGGGCTACGTTCCATCACAATACGTTCGTTAACCACCCAGTTTTTCAGTTTATAGGCACCATTGCCGACAAAATTCTGTGGCTGAGTCCATTTTTCGCCATATTTTTCTACCGTAGCTTTATGAACCGGTGACATTGAAGAGTGAGCTAAAAGTCTTGGCAGATAAGGAACCGCTTCGCTCAATGTAAGCTGCAATGTATAGTCATCCAGCGCCTTTACTCCCAGCGTATCTGGTTTCTTTTTACCACCGATGATGTCATCAATATTGGTGATATGGGCATACTGGAGATAACTTTCATAGGGAGAAGCAGTATTAGGATCGGCCAGACGTTGCCAACTGTAAACAAAATCATGAGCCGTGACAGGATCACCATTAGACCACTTGGAATCTTTACGCATATGGAATGTCCAGACGGTAAAATCTTTATTTTCCCAACTGGTCGCAGAACCTGGCAAAATTTCGCCATTCGGACCAACGATGACGACACCCTCAAACAAATCACGCGCCAAATGTGCTTCTGGCACCCCTTCAATCTTATGCGGATCTAACGATTGCGGTTCAGAGCCGTTATTACGGACTAAAACCTGTTTATCCGCTAATTGAACGCCATCAGGCACTTTTGCAGCAAAGACCTGACTTGCGATTATCATACTCAGTGCAGCGCTGATGCTGACAGTAAGTAGTCTCTTTTTCGTTGTGTTTATCATCTTCTTCTACTCCAATTTTATACCGTCAGATTTGTTATCAGCCGACGGCCCAGAAATAAGGGATGAATTACCACCTGCATACAAAAGGAACGATTTTGTTTGCAGGGTCTCAGTAACTCTTTTGAACCAAGCTACTGTCTAATTTTTTATCATATACAGTCGCTTAACATCCATATAATCCAATGGGTCTTTCCCTGAAAACCCTCCCACTGATGGGCTAATAAGCCGTACACTCACCCGGTAATAAACGGGAATCAGCACCGAGTCTTTATCCAGTTGAAACTCGGCTTGTTGATATGATTTCTTACGCTCAATAGCGTCCTTAGCTATTAATGCCTGTTCTAGATAGCTATCAAAATTTTTATTCTGGTAGAAAGCCGTGTTATTACTGCTGTCTGACAGCAACATGTTTAAAAACGCGGTAGGTTCATTGTAATCAGCACACCAGGTTGCTCTGGTCACCTCATAATTCCCCTGATGGCGGCTTTCAAGAGAAGTTTTCCATTCCTGATTCTGCAAAATCACATCCGCTCCCAGATTCTTTTTCCACATGGAAGCGGCGGCAATAGCCTGCTGTTTATTTTGCTCTGACGTGTTGTACAACAAGGTGAACTTCAATGGATTCGCCTGATTGAAACCGGCCTGAGCCAACAATTCTCTGGCGCGTTTATTACGCTGCTCCTGTGTCCAGCCAGCCCATTCTGGTTTAGCAAAATCGCCGCCCCCGATAAATGTTGGCGTAAAACTATAAGCCGGTATTTGCCCCTGCCCCATAATTTTCCCCGCAATAATATCCCTGTCGAGACCTAACTTGACTGCTTCACGGACTCTGACATCAGTAAACGGCGGTTTTTTATTGTTAATTTCGTAATAAAACGTACAAAGGTAAGGGCTGACGCGAACCTGATCGGGGATATCTTTTTTCATTTTCTGATACAGAGTCGGCGGAATGGCGCTGTGGGTGATATTTATCTCTCCACTACGATAGCGGTTAATATCACTGGTTTCAGATTGAAGAGGTAAGAGGGTCGCTTGATCAATAACTGTTTTTGTATTGTTCCAATATCGAGGGTTGCGTTCGAGCACTATCCGCTCATTGACCACCCACTCTTTCAACGAATACGCCCCATTACCGACATAATTTTCTGGCAGCGTCCATTTATTGCCCCATTTTTCAACCACATCCTTTTTCACCGGTTTCATTGCTGTATGGCTGAGCATACTGACGAAATAAGGTACAGGATGCGTCAGAATCACCTGTAAACGATGATCATCCAACGCTTTTACGCCTAACTGATCAGGCGATTTTTTACCTTTCAAAACATCACTAACATTTTCAACGTAAGCATATTGAAGGTAGCTGGCATAAGGTGAACCCACTTTGGGATCAGCTAATCGTTGCCAGCTATAGACAAAATCGTGGGCAGTGACAGGCGTTCCATCACTCCATTTAGCATTATCACGCAGATAAAAGGTCCATACCTTGTAATCCTGATTTTCCCAATGAGTTGCCACGCCCGGCACAGTTTCTCCTTCGGGGCCTGTACTCACCAATCCTTCCAATAAATTAAGAATAACGTTGGTTTCCGGTACACCTTCGACTTTATGTGGATCAAGCGAGGCAACTTCTGTGCCATTATTAATAATAATTTGCTGTTTATCCGCAAGTTTCACACCATCTGGAAGTTCAGCGGCAGACACAGCTGTAACAGGAAATGCTGATAATAAAAATATACAGGAAATAAACTTATATAATTTTAATTGTTTGATCTTCATTTTTTACCTCCAGTTTGATGGACTTGTTCATTCCACATATCACATCAAGGCCGGTATCTTCACATTATTTAGCCCAAAGTAACGGATTAAATATTAAAGCGGACTTATCATATCAACTGTTAAAATATCGCTCTTATATTGCAAAAGCCATCCTTACAAACAACTTAGTGCGACCTATTACATTAATTGATAAAATATGCCAACAACCATTACAACCAATTGATATATATACAATTATTAATTTTAAACTTAACTAAAATAGCAAACAAAGCTAGACCAAAGATGAAAATAAACATAATTTTAACAAATTGCAATCAATGCAAATTAAAAACCTACATTCATCACAAAACAGTGGTGGAAGCAACCAGTTACACATTGAACTCACAGGAAAGAATAATTTAGAAAAATATTGGGTTATTTGTATAAAATTCAGAGAGTACCGGTAAAAGAAGTGCGAAAAGCCTATGATATAGGCTTTATAATAAAAATGATAAGAATATTATAATTTGTAATTTCAATAGAAAGAAAATTGACGCCTTTTATCGTCAATCGTATCAAAGTAACCCTGGGAATAGCGCTTTTATCCCTGTCACAATCAGTTCAATCCCTAAAGACATCAATAGCAGTCCCATAATCCGGGTGATAACGTTAATGCCCGTTTGCCCAAGATATTTGACGACTAAAGGTGCAGATCGAAATAATAACCAGCAGCAAAAAGCAAACAACGCGCTGGTAAGCGCCAACCCAATAAAATTCTGCCATCCTTGATAACGAGAGCTCCAAACAATACAAGAACTGATTGCGCCGGGACCTGCCATTAACGGCAATGCCAGCGGCACAACACCAACACTTTCTCTAACAGCAGTTTCTGACTTTTCCTGCTTATTCTGTTTGTCCTCTCCAAGCTTACCGTTAATCATCGACATCGCGATGGTCACAACCAAAATCCCACCAGCAATACGAAAAGAGTCAATGGAAATGCCAAACATACGCAGGATCGAGTCACCTAACAGCAAAGCTGTCCATAAAATGATGGCGACAGAAGTATTAGCAACCAAATTGGTTCTATTACGAGCCGGCCGGGGTTGATAGTGAGTCATACTGATAAAAACCGGCAAAATACCAACAGGATTGACCAGTGCAAACAGTCCAACAAAAAACTTAATGTAACCAGAAAGATCCAGCAGTAAGTCACCCACAAATAACCTCTATAAAGTTACACTGTGTTATTAAAAATATTCTCATGATCGCTCACCAAAAAATCTATAAAACTTAATTTTTTCTTCACTTTATACTGGTAAAGCTCCATTTTCCATCGATCACAACGCATTTTCCAATTTAAAATATCTTATATAACAAGTTGTTAACTCAATATTTTCATTAGATGAAAAATTCAACCTTTCAACCCTATTTACACCCAACCAACAATAATTATCACCGACCTAAGCTGAAAGGAGTCAGCTTGGAATTTATGTGATTAAGATCAATATATATTTAATACCAAATGGTAACCTGTAGCTACCAAAAAATCACCAAGCTAAATAGTCTAAAAAATACTTATTCATTGATATTAAAAGATTTTTAATATTTTCCAGGAGTACTTCTTTATGACTGTAACTCATGTTACTGAACTAGACGAACTGGTTGCCAGGGTAAAAAAAGCACAACGTGAATTTGCTAACTTTTCTCAGGAGCAAGTTGACAAAATCTTCCGCGCTGCGGCCCTCGCAGCAGCAGATGCACGCATTCCTTTAGCAAAATTAGCCGTAGCAGAATCCGGTATGGGAATTGTCGAAGACAAAGTAATCAAAAACCACTTTGCCTCCGAATATATCTATAACGCTTATAAAGATGATAAAACCTGCGGCATTCTGTCTGAAAACAAAACATTCGGCACCATCACTATCGCTGAGCCTATTGGCTTAATTTGCGGCATCGTGCCAACCACTAACCCAACATCTACCGCTATTTTTAAGGCCCTCATCAGCCTAAAAACCCGCAACGGCATTATTCTCTCCCCTCACCCACGCGCCAAAAAAGCAACAACCAAAGCAGCAGAAT
This sequence comes from Photorhabdus sp. P32, assembly GCF_038085095.1. Taxonomy (NCBI): domain Bacteria; kingdom Pseudomonadati; phylum Pseudomonadota; class Gammaproteobacteria; order Enterobacterales; family Morganellaceae; genus Photorhabdus; species Photorhabdus sp. P32. The sequence continues at coordinate 99,759 of NZ_JAZGJN010000292.1, forward strand.
TGGTTTTATCCGCTGCGGTCGCGGCTGGTGCGCCAAAAGATATTATTGGCTGGATTGATGAACCCTCCGTTGAACTTTCCAATGCATTGATGCACCACCAGGACATCAATCTCATCCTGGCGACCGGCGGGCCAGGTATGGTAAAAGCGGCGTACAGCTCGGGTAAGCCGGCAATCGGCGTCGGTGCTGGTAACACCCCAGTTGTTATTGATGAATCGGCTGATATTAAACGTGCCATTGCGTCTATTCTGATGTCCAAAACCTTTGACAATGGCGTCATCTGTGCTTCAGAACAATCCGTTATCGTGGTGGATACTGTTTATGAACAGGTCCGTAAACGGTTTTTTACACATGGCGGTTATCTGTTACAAGGCGAGGAACTGAAAGCTGTTCAAGATATCATTCTAAAAAACGGTTCTCTAAATGCGGAGATTGTGGGTCAACCTGCAACAAAAATTGCCGAAATGGCAGGAATTAATGTTCCTGAAAGGACCAAAATCTTAATTGGAGAAGTGAGTTTGATTGACGAAGCAGAGCCTTTTGCTCATGAAAAACTGTCTCCATTGCTCGCTATGTACCGCAGTAATAGTTTTGAAGATGCTGTAGAAAAGGCAGAAAAATTGGTTGAAATGGGTGGAATTGGTCACACTGCCTGCTTGTATACCGATCAGGACAATCAGGCGGCCCGAATCAAATATTTCGGCGATAAAATGAAAACAGCGCGTATTTTAGTAAATACACCTGCTTCTCAGGGAGGTATCGGTGATCTCTACAACTTCAAACTTGCTCCATCTCTGACACTAGGTTGCGGTTCTTGGGGAGGAAATTCCATCTCTGAAAATGTGGGGCCCAAACACCTCATCAATACCAAAACCGTAGCAAAAAGAGCAGAAAATATGCTGTGGCATAAACTTCCGAAATCAATTTACTTCCGTCGCGGTTCCCTGCCTGTGGCATTAGAAGAAGTCGCCACTGACGGTGCAAAACGCGCCTTTATCGTAACAGACCGTTTCTTATTCAATCATGGTTATACTGATCAAGTCACTGATGTGCTGAAATCTCACGGGATAGAAACGGAAGTTTTCTTTGAAGTTGAAGCAGATCCTACCCTAAGCACAGTTCGTAAAGGTGCGGAACAAATGCACTCATTCAAACCGGACATCATTATTGCCCTGGGGGGAGGTTCCCCAATAGATGCGGCCAAAATTATGTGGGTGATGTATGAACACCCAGAAACGCATTTCGAAGAACTGGCTCTACGATTTATGGATATCCGTAAACGCATCTATAGATTCCCGAAAATGGGGGTTAAAGCGAAAATGGTAGCCATTACCACAACTTCCGGTACAGGTTCTGAAGTAACGCCATTTGCGGTTGTCACTGATGATGCAACCGGTCAGAAATATCCACTGGCTGATTATGAATTGACGCCGAATATAGCTATCGTTGATGCCAATCTAGTCATGGATATGCCGAAATCACTCTGTGCTTTTGGTGGACTGGACGCCATCACCCACGCTCTGGAAGCTTACGTATCGGTCTTAGCAAACGAATACTCTGACGGACAAGCACTACAAGCGTTAAAACTACTAAAAGAGTTCCTTCCTGCCAGCTATCATGAAGGCGCCACTAATCCAGTTGCCCGTGAACGGGTTCATAATGCAGCGACTATCGCAGGGATTGCATTTGCTAACGCTTTCTTGGGCGTATGCCACTCAATGGCTCATAAACTAGGTTCTGAGTTCCATATCCCGCATGGTTTAGCTAACGCACTGCTAATTTGTAATGTTATTCGCTATAACGCTAACGATAACCCAACCAAACAGACTGCATTTAGCCAATATGACCGCCCACAAGCCCGCCGCCGTTACGCTGAAATTGCCGATCACCTCGGTTTATCCGTTACTGGCGACCGTACTGTCACAAAAATCGAAAAACTGTTAACTTGGCTAGAAAAGCTCAAGTCTGAGCTAGGTATTCCAACATCTATCCGTGAAGCAGGCGTTCAAGAGGCTGACTTCCTGGCAAAAATTAATAAACTATCTGAAGATGCTTTCGACGACCAATGTACCGGCGCTAACCCTCGCTACCCGCTGATTTCTGAGCTGAAACAATTGTTGTTGGATTCATACTATGGACGAGAATTCACAGAAACTGTTACAACAGCAGAAAGCCGGTAAGAACAAATTTATTAACTGATTAAATACTACTTAAGGGTGCTAATATCAGCGCCCTTTAACTCACCTCCGCCCTATTAACAGAGCACCTAACCGCTTCACAGAAAGACTATCCATTACATATTGCTTATTTTCTTCACCTCACTGACAGCATCCAGATAGTGCTTACGGCAAACAGACACATATTTTTCATTACCGCCGATATCAACTTGTTCACCATCATAAATGACCACACCTTCGCTATCCAAACGTAATGTACGGTTTGCCTTGCGTCCACAGTGGCAGACAGTTTTCAACTCAACTAACTTATCAGCCCACGCCAGAAGATACTGGCTACCGCTGAAAAGCTCGCCTCTGAAATCGGTTCTCAACCCATAACAAAGCACCGGAATATCATCATAGTCAGTCACCTTACATAGCTGTTCAATCTGTGCTTTCGTGAGAAAATGGCACTCATCAATCAGCACGCAATGCACTTTTGCCTGCTTATTTTCATCTCTAATCAACTCGCCAATATCTGTCTGTTGACTAAACAGAAGCGCATCCGAAGATAATCCAATCCGAGAATTGACTTTTCCCTTTTCAAACCGGGTGTCAATTTCTGCGGTAAACACCAGCGTTCTCATCCCTCTTTCATTATAGTTATAAGAAGATTGCAACAGGGATGTTGATTTTCCAGCATTCATTGCGGAGTAATAAAAATAAAGTTGAGCCATTAGCCCTACCCCTTAACAAAATTTATAAAGCCATATAGTCAGATGAGTTTACCATAAACTTTAGCCGTGATTATCCATCCCAGTAAGCTGTACCGGTTGATATACCGAAATATTTAGCTTAGTGATGTCTTAATGATTCATGATCATCATCACACCAACCGAGTAATAAAGCGCATTTGAATGACAAATGTTCATGTTTAAATTAAGAAGCGAAAGCCAGACTGATTTGTTGCATATCGTATGCAAATTAATAATGTGCGTGATTTACTTCCAGAAAACGGTAACAGTAAATCAGCGATAACTCATGGATTAGTCATAAGTTTTTTTTAACTTAGTATTATTCTGCTTTAGCAGGTATGATAAGAAACAGTTAAAATTACTTACCGATTTAGTATATACCTGGTTTATAAATTAGAGAGATTATCATGTTCCCCTTTGTTAAAGGTACCCTGAACATGTTATTGGGGAATGACAATCGAAATAGCTGTATAAAAAGCGCTATATAACTTTTGTAAAGAAATTACGTTTAAAAAAAAGAGCCATTTTATCCGAATATGATAAATTGACTATTGCAGAAAATAAAATAGCATTCTATTATTATATCCACATCAGCCATCATCATTAATAATTTGAGACCAGGACAATGAGCGATTTAAAAACCCTAAATAACATCCGTACTTTACGAGCTCAAGCAAGAGAATGCCAACTTGAGTTCTTGGATGAAATACTTGAAAAACTGACCGTCGTTGTTGAAGAACGTCGTGAAGAAGAAAGTCAGGTACAAGCTGAATTAGAAGAACGTACACGTAAATTGGAAGAAGTTCGTAAAATGATTCTTGACCAAGGAATTGATCCAAGCGAATTACTTCAGACAATGAGCGCCGGCAAATCTGCTGGTAAAACAAAACGTCCTGCTCGTCCAGCTAAATACCAATACGTTGATACAAACGGTGAAACTAAAACTTGGACTGGCCAAGGGCGTACACCTGCTGTTATCAAAAAAGCAATTGAAGATGAAGGAAGAACGCTGGAAAGCTTCTTACTCTAATTCATTGTTTTTGAAGTTAATTTAATTAAAAACACCCTTTTAAAATAGAAGGGTGTTTTTATTATTAAGCAGCTTAGATAACAAAAGAATTAATGTCTATCGAATGAGCGTGTATAAGTAGCCTTGGGAAGGATTTAGTCGGATTGCCCGTTTTTCTATCACTTCTTTACGATAAAGCAGGCGAGTTACTCGCTTAGCCAATGCCTAGGTAAATTAATAGTCAAACAGACGCAACTATTTACTTCTCTCTGATCACTATCGTTGATTCAATAGAAAAGGAGCCAATGGCTCCTCATCTTATTTAGACTTATGATAAAAACTCAAATACCACTCTACAAACTGCTTCACACCCTGCTTCACAGGTGTATTTGGGGCAAACCCTATTTTTTGGAAAATGTCACTTGAATCAGCACAGGTCGACAGAACATCACCATCTTGCATGGGCATCAAATTTTTCTTAGCCTGAATGCCTAATGATTCTTCTATTGCTTCAATAAAATCACCTAGTCTAGTTGGTTGACCATTACCAATATTATAAATACAGTAAGGGGCAGAGCTGGCAGATATTTGTCCATCTTCAACCGTCCAGCTCTCATTTGGCACCGGAATGATGTCTTGCAATCTGATTATTGATTCAACGATATCATCTATATAAGTGAAATCTCTAACCATATTACCGTGGTTATAAACATCAATCGGCTGCCCTGATAACATAGCCTTGGTGAACTTAAATAAAGCCATATCAGGACGTCCCCACGGGCCATATACGGTAAAAAAGCGCAAGCCTGTCGTTGGCAACTGATAAAGATGAGAGTAACTGTGAGACATTAATTCATCTGATTTTTTTGTTGCTGCATATAGTGAAACTGGATGATCAACTGAATCGTTTGTAGAAAACGGTTGCTTCCTATTTAATCCATAAACAGAACTAGAAGAAGAATATAATAAATGCTCAACATTATTGTGACGGCAACCTTCCAGAATATTGATATGCCCTATTATATTCGAATCAATGTAAGCCATCGGGTTTTGCAACGAATAGCGAACACCCGCCTGAGCCCCCAGGTGGATAACCCGCTGAAATTGGTGTCGAGAAAAAAGATCGGGAATGGCTATTCTGTCGGCCAAATCCAGCTTTTCAAATTTAAAACCCGACTTATCAAATAATAGATCTAACCGCGCTTGTTTGAGACTCACATCATAATAGTCATTAAGGTTGTCAATACCCACAACCTCATGCCCCATTTGCAATAATCTCTGGCTCACATGAAAGCCAATAAAACCAGCAGCGCCTGTGACTAAGAATTTCATTGTATTACTCAGATAACTGGATTAATGGATGCGCCACGACCAATCCCATAATAAGTAAAACCTCGGGATTGCAGGCGTTCAGGATCATAGAGATTCCGGCCATCAAAAATAACCGGCGTTTTGAGAGATTCTTTGATGACATCAAAATCTGGCGCACGAAAACTTTGCCATTCAGTACAAATAATCAAAGCATCGGCCCCCTTAAGCGCCGCTTCCTTGGTCCCCATCAATAATAAATCATCGCGCTGACCATAAATACGCTGAGCTTCCTGCATCGCCTCGGGATCGTAAGCCTGTATTTTGGCTCCCGCCTGCCATAATGCTTCCATCAAAACACGACTTGACGCTTCACGCATATCATCGGTATTCGGTTTGAACGATAATCCCCAGACAGAAAATGTCTTACCGGATAAATCTTCACCAAAATGGCGCATGACAAAAGAAGGCAATTTATGCTTTTGCAGTTCGTTCACTTGCTCTACAGCACGCAGAATTTTAGGTTGATAACCAATTTGCTCTGCGGTACGAATCAATGCTTGCACATCTTTCGGGAAACATGAACCACCATAGCCACAGCCTGGATAAATAAAATGATAGCCAATACGGGAGTCAGAACCAATTCCTTGACGAACATGCTCAATATCAGCGCCAAGCATTTCAGCTAAATTCGATATCTCATTCATAAAACTGATTTTCGTTGCCAGCATACAGTTAGCAGCATACTTCGTCAGTTCTGCACTACGAATATCCATCACAATCATACGATCATGATTACGGTTAAATGGTTCGTACAATTCATGCATCAGGTTAATGACTCTTTCATTGTCACACCCAATAATAATCCGCTCAGGACGCATACAATCTGCAACCGCCGCGCCTTCTTTAAGGAATTCAGGATTAGAAACCACATCAAATGGAATATCAACATTACGTTGACACAGAGTTTCATTAACAACGGCATTAACTTTATCTGCGGTACCAACAGGAACCGTAGATTTATCGATAATCACCTTATAGCTATCCATATGTTCCGCAATAGTACGGGCAACCGCTGTCACATACTTTAAATCTGCTGAACCATCTTCATCAGGAGGAGTGCCGACAGCAATAAATTGTAATTTACCGTGCGCAACACCGGCCTTTGCATCCGTACTAAAATTCAGGCGGCCTTCTTCATAATTTTTTTTAACCAGTGGAGCTAAGCCAGGTTCAAAAATGGGAATTTGACCATTTTTCAGATTTTCAACTTTATTGGCATCTATATCAATGCAAAGAACATTATGACCGACTTCAGCTAAAACCGCTGCCTGAACCAAGCCAACATAACCAATACCAAATACCGTAACTTTCATATAATACCTAAATTTCCGTAAAATTATTCTTTAACCTGATCCTGCAAAGTCACTAACCAATCAGTAAACTCTTTGCCCAAAGCATGATGTTTCATGCCATACCGGACAAATGCCTGCATATAACCAAGCTTATTACCGCAATCATGGCTTACACCCTGCAAGTGATAGGCTTCCACAGACTCCTGTTCTATTAACATGGCAATTGCATCAGTAAGTTGAATTTCATCACCGGCGCCTGGCGCTGTTTTTGCTAATAATGGCCAAATTTTCTCGGACAACACATAACGTCCAACAATAGAAAGATTTGATGGCGCTTCTTCCGGTTTAGGTTTTTCAACCACTCGCTTAATTGGTTTGCTGTCACCGGGTTGAAGATTTTCTCCTTGGCAATCGACAATACCATAACTCGAAACTTCTTCATGAGGTACAGGTTCTACTAATATTTGACTCGCACCCGTTTCATTATAGCGAACCAACATCTCGCTCAGATTATATTTAGTCAGATCCGTGCTGTATTCATCAAGAATAACATCCGGGAGTATCACAGCAAAAGGCTCATCGCCAATTAAAGGCTTGGCGCATAACACCGCATGTCCTAATCCTTTAGCAATTCCTTGACGAGTTTGCATAATAGTGACATGACTTGGACAAATAGATTGAACCTCGTCCAATAACTGACGCTTCACCCTTTGCTCAAGGATAGCCTCTAACTCAAAACTGGTATCGAAATGGTTTTCAATTGAATTTTTTGATGAATGAGTCACCAAGATAATTTCATTAATGCCAGCGGCAATACATTCATTAACGACATACTGAATAAGAGGCTTATCCACTAAGGGCAACATCTCTTTAGGAATGGCTTTCGTAGCAGGTAACATCCTCGTTCCCAAGCCCGCTACCGGAATAACAGCTTTCTTTACCATTTTTTCTACTGATGGTTTTTCTACTGATGATTTTTTTACTGCTGTCATTAATCTTTCTCCCGATGTTTTTTGACTGAAATAAATTCGTCTTCAACTCAAAATCAGTGCCAACTCTTTTAATAAGACGTCATTATTACTGACTATTTCTTGTCAATAAACCGCAAGCCCGAACAGCTCACAGAAACCGATGCATACACAGAGTTCACTGCTTCGTTTACCTATCTGGCTACTCAAAAAGTTATACTTTTACCTGAGCAGCGCTAAATCCGCTCTTTGTAGTAAAGAGCGGCAAATAAAATAGCCTGATTAGATAGATTTCAAGCATAATAGGCGGAGTATATCAGCTAATTCTCTCCGATAAACAGCACCATTCTGTTTAATTACATTATCGTGACCTAATGTTTAAAATCCATTTTAAACAAAATTCCACCTTGGTAATATTCACCCAGAATACATTGAAGAAAGCATCAGATTTATTTGACTATTTGTATTCCAGATCCGACATTGCCATTCAGCACTATGAGAACAAACTTGATTCGAACAAATCGTTTTCAACGTCCCAAGAGGAACACCACTATCTAATTGGATTTGGCGATTACCCGACTTAATACTGGCATGTAACCCTGCGGAGGTGAGCAGAACCGTTTTATTGATTGTATGATAATACCCAAGCAGCAATGGAAATTGCCCTTGTAACCCTGCACCTTCCAACAAGTTATTAATTCTATTTAGAATACCTGCCATACTGGGTAAACGCCGGGAATGGTGTACGATATGCTCCTGTAACAAACTGTTAAATACGACTCTAAGTAATAATGCTGAAATCACACCATACTCTTTTGAACGGCTAATATCCAGACAATAAAAAGCTAATTCATTGTCAGATAACGCCGCCATATCGAGAATCAATCCTGGTTTATCAATCATATTTAATTTTCGGTAATTAACTTTACAGTGAGCGATCACTTGAGAAACCGGAGGTTGTAACTGCTTAAGCATATTTAATGCTTCATCTGAATTATGCTTTAGAGTTAACCAATCTTTATTCAAGTTATTCTGTTCAATCGCACCAGACATAAAGACCGTAGGATGTAAATAGGCCAACACCGATTTTTTTATCTCATTAAGATCTGAAACAGGTTTTAATAAAACATCTTTTGCTCCCAAACGAAGCACTTCATCAACTTCGGCCATCTTGTTAGTCGCTGAAATAATAATAACTGGAATACTAATCCCTTCATTCGTCAATTTCGCAATAAATTCAATGCCATTCATAACCGGCATATCTAAATCACATAAAATAAGTTCAATATGAGCTTCGCGTCCTAGCACCTGTAGCGCAACAGCCCCATTAGATGCAACTAATACCTTAGCGCCCAATGTTCGCAAGTACCCTGCCAGCAAAGAACAAAAAACAGGTTCGTCCTCTACAATCAGAATTTTTTTGCCTGCCAATGCCTTTTCCATAAATGCGCTCCCTTATCCTAATCTTAATATTGCGACCTTCACCTTTTCTTAGGTACTATCACTCATATTAGTTCAATTAAGTGACTATCATTTGTTCTCTTACGTTTCTTTGCAATAAAAAACCCATAAAAATGGTATTTCACCCTTTACAATTGGAGTTATTTTGACAGAGCTATGTCCTTGTGGTAGTGGAATAGATTTTGCGGATTGCTGTTCCCCTTATCTTCAAAACATAAAAATTGCCCCGACTGCCGAATCACTGATGCGTTCCCGATACAGCGCCTATGTAAAGCACAACGCCGATTATCTTATTACCAGCTGGCATCCTGACTGCCAGGCTGAAAAATGGCGTTTAGATATAGAACAGAGTTTTATTGTTACCCAGTGGCTCGGACTAAATGTCATTACGACGGCAAAAGGCAAAAATGATAACGAAGCCTATGTTGAATTTTCAGCTTGCTTTCTTGATCAGAAATCCCAAGATAAGCAACTTATTCATGAGCGTTCACGTTTTCTTCGTATAGACCAGCGTTGGTACTATATTGACGGTATAAAACCTATCGACGGCATAAAACCTCAAATTGGCCGTAATAGCCCCTGCCCATGCGGTTCAGGTAAAAAATACAAAAAATGTTGTGGTTAAGGCCCACAAACAGAAAACGCAAAATATTTAAGGATAATCCCATTCATGCAACATCAACATATACAAAAGAAAATTCTACGCACTATTTGCCCTGATGCCAAAGGACTGATCGCCAAAATTACTAATATTTGCTACAAACACCAACTGAATATAGTTCAGAATAATGAATTCGTCGATCATCGCACAGGCCGCTTTTTCATGCGTACTGAGCTTGAAGGAATTTTCAATGATGAGACACTTCTTGCTGATTTAGATGACGCACTTCCGGTGGGTTCGCAACGGGAATTAAATAGCGCGGGTCGTCGGCGTATTGTTATTATGGTGACAAAAGAAGCGCATTGCCTTGGGGATTTGCTCATGAAAAGCGCTTATGACGGGCTTGATGTTGAAATTGCTGCGGTTATCGGCAACCATGCAACATTACAATCGTTAGTTGAGCAATTTGGCATTCCTTTCCATTTAATCAGTCACGAGGGTTTAACCCGTGAACAACATGATGAAAAACTGATTGCCCAGATTGACCAATACAAACCTGACTACGTGGTATTAGCTAAATACATGCGAGTACTGACACCGGAATTTGTCCAGCATTATCCAAATCAGATTATTAACATTCACCACTCCTTTTTACCTGCATTTATCGGGGCGCGTCCTTATCATCAGGCTTATGAGAGAGGGGTAAAAATCATCGGAGCAACAGCGCATTATGTGAATAACAATCTGGATGAAGGTCCAATTATTACTCAGAAGGTCATTAACATAGACCATACATACACTGCTGAAGACATGATGAGAGCGGGCCGGGATGTTGAAAAAAACGCGCTGAGTCATGCTTTATATTGGGTTCTTGCTCAACGAGTTTTTGTTTACGGCAACCGTACTGTCATCCTTTAAAGCTGAATTACCTGGGGCCAAAAAACAGCACACGGTAACTTATTTTCAAGCATACGCTTTACAGCGGCGACTCATTTAATGTGATTCTGGCCGCTGTAAGCAATAGTGATGCTAGGAAAAATGTCGTTTTCTTTCCCCTCGTTACTCAACACGAACTGAAGTAACCAAGATCTTTTAATTCTTACTGTATTTAAGTGTGGGTCTTCCCTGATCATAGTGGGGATGATATGGTTCGCCACAGGTCACTTACTCAATTTATTACAAGGATCTCGCATGCGGCTATCTATTCAATCTTTATCCGTCTTTACCTCTTTTGCTTTGCTCATTGCTCCATTTTTCACTCAAGCACATGACAGCAACACTGCTGCTGGTATTAAAGTTGAAAAATTGCTTGAGACTGAAAAGTCTTGGGATGGCGTGTTTTATCAAGAATATCCCAAAGGCACTCCTCAGCTTTCAGTTCTCAAAATTACTATTGCTCCAAATACCAGCCTTGACTGGCATGAACACCCGATACCTAATGCAGCTTATGTGCTGGACGGGGAGTTAACGGCAGAGAAAAAATCCAGTGGCGAAAAACGTCTTTTAAAGGCGGGAGAGGCGGTATCCGAGATGGTTGACAGCGCTCATCGCGGTTACACAGGCAAAGAAGGTGTTACCCTCCTGGTCTTCTACGCAGGGCAAAAAGGAATCCCTCTTTCTAAACCTGTTAAGTAAAAACCGCTCAAGGGGGAAGTGCCCACTGCAACCAACAGTGATACATTTCAAAATCGGGTGAAGTTTCCGAACGGCCGAAGGGAGCAGACGGTAAATAAGTCGTCATAAACAGACGACTTATTTGTTCACAACAGGATCAACAAGGATAAAAAAACAGCACACGGTAACGTATTTGTAAATATATACTTTACAGCAGCGCCTCATTTGATATGATTCCGCCCGCTGTAAGCAACAGTGATACATTTCAAAATCTGGTGGGGTTCCCGAGCGGCCAAAGGGAGCAGACTGTAAATCTGCCGTCACAGACTTCGAAGGTTCGAATCCTTCCCCCACCACCAAAAATTGCCTTCGAGCCTTACAAACAAACTCAATAAAAACATATTCCTCGTTTGGAGAAAGGTCGAAAACCTTCGCCAAAGTTCGAGCTTTACAGCAGCGGCTCATTTGATGTGATTCCGCCCGCTGTAATCAACAGTGATACTTTTCAAAATCGGGTAAAGTTCCCAAACGGCCAAAGGGAGCAGACTGTAAATCTGCCGTCACAGACTTCGAAGGTTCGAGCTGAGCGCAGCGAAACAACAATGCGGCGCTTGCGACGCGTTGGCCCGTAGGGCGAGGAACGCAGTGACGAGTCATCCTTCCCCCACCACCAAAAATTGCCTTCAAGCCTTACAAACAAACTCAATAAAAACATATTCCTCATTTGGAGGAAGGTCGAAAACCTTCGCCAAAGTTCGAGCTTTACAGCAGCGGCTCATTTGATGTGATTCCGCCCGCTGTAATCAACAGTGATACATTTCAAAATCGGGTAAAGTTCCCAAACGGCCAAAGGGAGCAGACTGTAAATCTACCGTTACAGACTTCGAAGGTTCGAGAAACAACAATGCGACGCTTGCGACGCGTTGGCCCGTAGGGCGAGGAACGCAGTGACGAGTCATCCTTATTCCTCCGAAAACAACCTACCTCTATCACATGCCTCTAAATTACCTATTCTTAAACAGATCCAGAGACTAACTAACATCTTCAAAAGAATTCAGCAAAAAGCGCTTACCAACCTTAACGTCCCCACAATCATATTCCCTATCACACCTTTACGTGAAATTTAACATTTCACAACAATCAATTATAAACAATATAAATCAAATAATTACAAGAATAGCCATCGCCAATCAGAGGATTTTCAAATGTGATAACTGTCCTGTATTTGTGAAATTACGTGTGAAATAATGATAAAAAATAACAAATTATAACAACAACACCAGGGAACCATCATGAACCAATCAACACAAAAAATAGGGATTATAGGATTGGGGGCTATGGGTATGGGAATTGCCTGTTCGTTAATACGCGCAGGCATTCCCACATATGGATTTGATTTAAATCCAAAAGCCTGTGACCAGCTTCTGCAAGCGGGCGCTAAAGCGGCAACAACCAACGCAGCAGAATGGGCATCAGAGCTAGATGCCATTTTGCTCGTAGTCGTCAATGGCGCTCAAATAGAAAGCATACTGTTCGGGGGCGAAACACCGCTGGTTAGCCGACTAAAAGCCGGTACGATCATTGTGCTTCACAGTACCGTTGCCGCAGAACAAGCTAAAGATTTTTCCCATCGTCTTAGCCAATACAACCTCAACATGTTGGATGCGCCTATTTCAGGCGGCGCACTAAAAGCTGAACAAGGCCAACTCACTGTTATGGCTTCTGGCGAACCAGCATTATTTGAAAAACTAAAGTCTGTATTTGATGCCGCCACCGAACGACTTTACCATGTTGGAAACGAGATTGGTCAAGGATCTACTGTCAAAACAATCCATCAATTACTTGCCGGTATACATATTGCGGCGGCCGCAGAAAGTATGGCATTAGCAGCCAAAGCCGGCATTTCCTTGGAGTTGATGTACGATATTGTCACCCACGCAGCGGGTAACTCTTGGATGTTTGAAAACCGCGTTCCCCATATTCTGGCAGGGGATTACACCGCCAAATCCTCTGTAGATATCTTTGTCAAAGATCTGGGATTGGCATTAGAAACAGGTAAGGATCTGAAATTCCCACTACCATTATCAGCCACGGCACATCAAATGTTCCTAGCTGCCAGCAACGAAGGTTTCGGCCAATGGGATGACAGCGCGGTTATCAAAACATTCAAAGGTATCACTTTACCGGAGAAAAAATAATGACCATTAAATTGGGCGTTATCGCTGATGACTTTACCGGCGCAACCGATATCGCTGGTTTTATGGCGCAAAGCGGCTGGCGAGTCGTCCAGCTACTGGATACACCTGATGAGAATACCGCCATTCCACCGGATATTGATGCTATTGTTATCAGCCTGAAAAGCCGCTCCTGCCCGATAGACGAAGCCGTGAATAACGCGGTGAAATCCTGCCGCTGGTTACGTCAGAAAGCCGATTGTCAACAAATATTCTTCAAATACTGCTCAACTTTTGACTCTACCAGCAAAGGCAATATTGGCCCGGTCACTGATGCCCTGATGGATGAACTACAAACAGACATCACGCTGATCTCTCCTGCCCTCCCAGTTAACGGGCGAACCGTTGTACATGGACATCTATTTGTTAACGGTCAACTGCTTAATGAAAGTGGCATGCAGCACCATCCCGTGACACCAATGACAGATGCCAATCTGCTGCGCCTGATGGAACAACAAGCTCAAGGGAAAGCCGATTTGGTGGATCTGGCCTGTGTACACCAGGGAGAACAGGCAATTCGCGTGAGGCTAAATCATTTACAACAACAAAACATACGCTACGCAGTAACAGATACCCTCTCCATGAATGACTTGCTGCCTATTGCCAGAGCGGCATCAGAGCTGAAATTAATCACTGGCGGTTCCGGTCTTGGCGCTGCCCTTGCCAGCACAGACACCGGTAAACCATTGATGCCATGCCAACCAGAAGGAGCAACACCACCCGCCGAGAACAGACGCGCCGTGATCCTTTCCGGCAGTTGTTCTGTCATGACCAACAAACAAGTTGCCCTGTACCAGAAACTGGCCCCTGCTCAATCCCTGAATATTGATTCATGTATCAATGATCCACAATATGCCGAAAAACTGGTTGCGTGGGTTATTCTGCAATCAGAAAACCATCTGGCTCCCATGCTATACGCAACTCAATCCCCAGAAACATTACAGAAAATCCAACAGCAATATGGTGCGGCTACTGCTAGTGAAGCAATAGAAAACACCTTCGCCAGTGTTGTAAAAGGCTTGCGTCAGTTCGGATTCAATACCTTCATTATCGCAGGCGGCGAAACTGCCGGTAAAATAGTACAAAGTCTGGACATTCAACAATTCAGTATCGGTGCGCCAATTGCCCCAGGCGTACCTTGGGTACATGATCAACAACACAATTATTGGCTGGCATTAAAATCAGGCAACTTCGGCGATATTGATTTTTTCCTGCATGTACAGGAGATGTTTCATGAATGAACAAGCATTACGGACAGAATTAGTCGAATGGGCTCGTTCAATGTTCTACCGGGGCTATAGCAGCGGCGGTGCAGGTAATATCAGCGCCAAACTAGAAGATGGCGCGATTATCATCACACCGACCAATTCCAGCTTTGGCGACTTACAAGCTGAGCGCCTGAGTAAGCTGGACGCAGAGGGTAACTGGCTCTCCGGCGACAAACCCACAAAAGAAGTTTCCATGCACCTGGCAATGTACCGCAACCGTCCCGAATGCCATGCAGTGGTCCATCTACATTCTCCTTGGTTAACCGCCCTTTCCTGTCTATCCAATCTGGATAAAAGTAACTGCCTGCCACCCATTACACCCTACTATGTAATGCGAGTTGGAAAACTGCCTCTGGTCAAATATCTACCACCGGGAGATGAAAGAATCGGAGAGGAAATTGCGAAGCTGGCCGCAAAACACAACGCAATCCTGCTATCAAACCACGGACCTGTTGTCGGCGGCAAAACTTTACGGCAAGCTTTTTTCAATGCAGAGGAATTGGAAGACACCGCCCGGCTCTATTTAACGTTACTGCCACATGGCTTCACCGCATTAAATGAAGAGCAAGTACAAGAGCTTGAAACTCGTTACCCCAAGAATTGAGTAAATAAACAAGGAACTCATCATGGCTAAATTTGCGGCGAACTTGAGCATGATGTTCAACGACGTACCTTTCACAGAACGTTTTGCCCGGGCAGCCAAAGCTGGATTTAAAGGCGTTGAATATCTGTTTCCTTATGAAGTGGCTGCGGAAGAGCTGGCTGTCCTATTAAAGCAGCATCAATTAACCCAGGTTCTGTTCAACATGCCCGCCGGAAACTGGGCGGCGGGAGAAAGAGGGATAGCCTCTATTCCCGGCCGTGAAAAAGAATTTGCCGAGGGTGTACAAACCGCGCTGAAATATGCACTGGCGCTGAACTGCAAGCAAGTTCATGCAATGGCAGGAAAACTGGACCTACAATTTATGCCAACACTACTTATGCCAACACTACAAAGCGAATGTTATATCAGAAACATTCAACATGCCGCTGATGTGATGGCAAAACATAACATCAACGTATTAATTGAACCGATTAATACTCGTGATATGCCAAATTACTTTCTGACAACTCAGTATCAGGCTGAAACATTACTCAAAGCCATTGACCGTCAAAATGTTTTTATCCAGTTAGATCTTTACCATTGTCAGATCATGGAAGGGGATTTGCTACGCACTATTGAGCGTCTATGGGGCAAATTCAGTCACATCCAGATTGCCTCCGTACCTGAACGCCATGAACCCGATAGCGGCGAAGTGAACTATCCGTGGCTATTTAACAAACTGGATGAAATGGGCTACCAAGGGTGGTTTGGCTGTGAGTATCACCCCGCCGGCCGCACGGAAGATGGTCTGGATTGGTTGACCAAAGCACAGAAATAATCAGGAGAAAATATGCTCCCATCAGAGCGTAGAGACTTTATTTATCGCTACGTACATGAATATCAGACAATTTCTATCAGCGCACTGGTTAAACTGATGAACGTCTCCCATATGACAGTACGGCGAGACATCCGCACTCTGGAGGAGGAAGGAAAAGTCGTTAGTGTCAGTGGCGGTGTGCAACTTAGTGATGTTTTACGTCAGGAATTGCCCTGGAATGAAAAAGCCCGGCTTAATCATCGTCATAAACGGGAAATTGGTCAATATGCCGTATCTATGGTTGAAGATGGACAAGTGGTCTATCTTGATGCTGGCACCACCACGTTTGAAATTGCCAGAGTTCTAGCTGAGCGTTTTAACCTCACTATCATCACGAATGATTTTTCCATTATCCAGTACCTGATGAACAAACCTCAATTAAATCTGTTCCATACCGGGGGACAAGTAGATAAGAGAAATTATTCCTGTGTTGGTCCTATCGCCGCCATGTTGCTTCGTAACTTGAATGTGGATATTGCCTTTATTAGCACCAGTTCATGGGATCTGGAGCATGGTGTCTCCACACCACATGAAGAAAAAGTTTTAGTCAAACAGGCAGTATTGGAAATCGCCCGCCGACGTGTTTTGGTGTCTGATAGCAGTAAATATGGCAAATACGGCATGTTTCGTGTCTGCCCGCTTTCGAGTTTGGATGATATTGTCTGTGACAGCCAACTTCCACCGAACGTGCAGCAACAATTACGAGAACACAATCTGATATTACATACCGTCAGCGTATAAAGGATAACAACCCTACCCTATAAGCAAATAGCCCAAAATTATTGAACAAGGAAAGTCGCAATGAAAATAATAATCACTGGCGGAGCAGGTTTTCTGGGCCAGCAACTCGCCAGCGCTTTACTAGACAACAATCAAACATTAAATTTCGATCAACTTATACTGACCGATATTCAATGTCCTGTATCACCGGTTAATGATCCCCGCGTACAGTGTCTGGCTCTGGATTTAACTCAATCAGGCGCTGCGGAAAAACTGATTGATGAAAACAGTACGGTATTATTCCATCTCGCCGCCATTGTCAGTAGTCACGCTGAAAGCGATTTTGATCTCGGCTTGCAAGTTAACTTTGATGTGACTCGCGGCTTATTAAACGTCGCTCGGATTAAAAATCCAAAATTGAAATTTATTTTCACCAGCTCCTTGGCGGTATTTGGCGGAAAATTACCCGCAACCATTACCGAACAATGTGCGGTTAATCCTCAATCATCCTATGGCGCACAGAAAGCCATGTGTGAATTGATGATTAACGACTACTCCCGCAAAGGATATGTCGATGGCCGAGTACTTCGTCTACCAACAATCAGTATCCGCCCGGGGAAACCAAACAAAGCGGCCTCCTCTTTCGCCAGTGCTATCATCCGTGAACCTCTGCACGGAGAAAGCAGCATCTGCCCGGTTTCCCGCGATCTGACTTTATGGCTTTCCAGCCCTGAAACCGTGATCCGCAATTTTATACATGCGGTTCAAATTCCGGCGGAAAAATTGGGTCTTTCCCGCACAGTTAACTTACCGGGTATTAGTGTCACGGTTCAGGACATGATTGATGCGCTGGCAGAGGTTGCCGGGCAGAAAACAGTGGAGCTCATCCGCTTCGAACCAGACGAAAACATTAACCGTATTGTCGCCAGTTGGCCGGGTCACTTCGATATCAGCCGTGGCTTGTCACTGGGTTTTCATGCTGATAATACATTCAGTGATGCAATTCGTGCTTTTATCACCAATAACCTGTCCCTAACTGGAGGCTAATTATGGAACACTACATTCCGGTCATTGGTCTGGGTGTAGCCGTATTCACATTGATCTTTCTGGTGCTACGTACCCGTGTTCATGCTTTATTAGCAATGCTCATCGCAGCGGCGATCGCCGGGCTCTCTGGCGGCTTAACCGCAGCAAATACCATTGATGTTATGACTAAAGGCTTTGGCTCCACACTAGGCAGTATCGGAATTGTTATCGGTCTGGGGGTCATGATGGGACGGGTGCTGGAAGTTTCCGGCGCCGCGGAACAGATAGCCTACAGTTTTATCAAATGGTTAGGTAAAAAACGCGAAGAATGGGCATTAGCGATCACCGGTTATATTGTCAGTATTCCGATTTTCGTCGACTCCGCCTTTGTTATCCTCTATCCACTGGCAAAAGCACTCGCGAAAAAAGGAAAACGCAATCTTCTGACACTCGGCGTAGCGCTGGCTGGCGGATTGGTTGTCACCCACCACACTGTCCCGCCGACACCGGGGCCGCTTGGGGTTGCCGGCATTTTTGGCGTCGATGTCGGCGCCATGATGTTAACCGGTATGGTTCTGGCGGTACCTTGCGTTATTGGCATTGTATTTTATGCCAAATGGTTAGCCGTAAAATATCCTGAGTTTCAGCCCATTGATGAAGCAGAAGAAGCTCAAGATCTACAAACAATTCATCAACGCTACATAGAAGAAAAAGCGAACAAACCACTACCGAGTCTATTTCTCTCCCTATTGCCGATTATTGTCCCTATCGTTTTAATCTTCATCAAAGCTATTAATGAACTGCTGTTAAACACTAAAATCTTTACTGGACAAGCAAACAACCTCTATTTCCAGACATTTGATTTCCTTGGCGCACCCGTTATTGCTTTAGCTATCAGCGTATTGTTAGCGGTTTATACCTTGATGCCAAAAGTCAATAAACATGAAGTGATTGATCGGCTAGAAGAAGGTTTACAGTCCGCCGGTATTATCTTATTAGTGACAGGAGCTGGCGGGGCATTAGGAGCAGTACTGCGTGAAAGTGGTACTGGCGCCATTCTGGCGCAATATATAGCCAACCTACCATTAACACCGGTGCTGATTCCATTTATCATCGCAACACTGGTTCGCTTAATCCAAGGTTCCGGCACTGTGGCTATGATTACCGCCGCTTCTATTTCTGCGCCAATTATTAGTCAAATTCCGGGGATCAACATGCTAGTCGCTGCACAGGCAGCAACGATGGGCTCATTATTCTTCGGTTATTTTAATGACAGCCTATTCTGGGTCGTTAACCGCATGATGGGAATCAAAGATGCCAAACAACAGATGATCGTTTGGTCAATACCAACCACTATTGCATGGGCGATTGGCTTATGTGGCGTCATCATTCTGGATCTGGTGTTATAAACACAAAATCATTAGCAAAATTACCATTTAGCCTCTTTAAAATTAAGAGGCTAAATTAATATATTGATCATACTATGACCTTTTATACCCGTCATCTTTCAAGTTACCTCTTTGTTGGCTGCACTCACTCACCCCGGTCACATAGTTATCTATGCTCCCGGGGATTCGCTCCCTTGCCGTCGCGATGCATCTTGAAATACATAGGGTATATAAAATTTTATTTATCAATCATCGAAATTTTATCTCAGACTGAAAAACATTATTTCTGTCCTGCGTTTACTCTCCTTGCTTAAAACAGCATCAGATAAAATTTTTCTCCTCTATTCCCAGCTCATACCAAATCATTTCGACTTTTGACAATAGTAAAAAGAAATATTATTAGGTTACATCTGTATTCTCTCTTTCACCTGTTAAAAACAAGCGAAAGTAATAGAAAATAAAATGTTATATTGTAGTTTTAGTCAATTATATATGAATTACAATTAATATATTTAAATATTAAGCCAATTAAACAATTCCATTATTATATATTTTCATAATATTAATCAATAAAATTAGAATATGATCTCAAACATTTAATATTTTAATATCACTCTTGACACCATTAATTCCAATAATATTTTTAATTGCCGAAGATAAATTAGGAATGAATTTCATCATTTCATAACACGAATAAATTATGCATTTAATACAATCTAATTGAATAATAAAAGAATTTAAAATAAATCACAAAAATTAAATATAAATTACAGTATTCACACTTCCTTATTAATAATATTTCAAGGATTGCCAAAAGTACAATCCAATCAGAAACAAAGCATTATGTAGACCATAATTTCCGAATTATATTTATATTAAAAAACCTTATTCGTATTGTAAATACACCAAGTTATTTAATAACAAATATTTATTTTTCTTGATTCTAAATAATAAAACCCCATTAATCATAAATGAGATATAAATATGCATATAATCGTTATTCCGCCAGACCATATTGATATAGTATATACCCGTTATCTTTCAAGTTGCCTCTTTGTTGGCTGCACTCGCTCACCCCGGTCACATAGTTATCTATGCTCCCGGGGATTCGCTCCCTTGCCGTCGTGATGCATCTTGAAATACATAGGGTATATAATGGAACTTTATCTCCATCATCATATTATACAAGGATTATATTATGAAAGAAAAATTGCTTTTCATTATGGTTTTTATCAGCACGATCTCATTCTCATTGATGGTAAATGGTGCCGAAAAAATAGAAATAATAAATGGTCAACCTGCCGAACCGGGTGAATTCCCATTTTACTCAGCACTTAATAAAAAAGATGGCAATATTGAAGGGCATCATTGTGGCTCTGTATTAATTAATAAACGTTGGGTTTTAACCGCCGCTCACTGCGTTGAAGATGCTAATGTTAAATTAAAAGTTTACGTAGGATTAGCAAGATATAAACCTACGCCAATTTACAAAGATAAAGTTGATATTGAGAAAATAATTATTCACCCAAACTGGTTTATACGAAAACGAGGACAATATGATATAGCGCTAATTAAGCTTAATCGAGATGCAAACAGTAATACTTTTGCAAAATTAAATGGCATAAATGAAACTATTGACCTGCCAGTTGATACAGAATTAACGGTTATTGGTTTTGGAAGAACAGAAAGTGTATCAACCCCAAATGTATTAATGAAAACCAATGAATATATTCTTGATGATAAGAAATGCATCGAAGTGCCCCCTGGATACCCTGACACAAATTATGATCCAAAAATAAATATTTGTTCTGGTAACCCAAATGGAGGTGTCGGCGGTGGAGACTCAGGCGGGCCATTGATGATTAAGACAAATAACAAAGATTATGTCGTTTCTGGGCTAGTATCTCGCTCGCTGCTAAAGCCAGCAGAACAATTTACCAAGGTCAGTTTTTTCAATGATTGGATAATTGAAACTGTAAAAAATAATTGATTCGTGTTAGATCTACCTAAAAATCACTCTTATATTATTAAGCTGATCTTCGCATAAAAAAGTAAGTAAAATGCCTGAGCCTCGAAATGCTCAGGCATAAAAAGGATATTCTTTTATATTGGTGATTCTTGTGATGTTTTATATCGAGATAATGTTGATGAAAAATTACTTCCTGCACTTTCTACTTTGCCGGTAATAACATTCACTGGCGATGACAATATCCCCGAGCAGTTGTGACAAGCTGCAAAATCATCTCCCGCTTGTTTGGTTGTCAATCGCTGAGTAAAAATAGATGATTTCAACATGTCTCGCATATATTCCCCTATTTTCCGACTTCCAACAGCTTTGCCTGCCCTTCTATCTTCTACAATCAATAAATTATTCAATGCCTGTACCTCTGCATGCAGACCAGCAATACCTGCCATCGTCGGTAATATATAGTGATTATTAATAAGATGATTTCTAATCAAAGATTCTATTACTGGATGCAAGGGATTTGCCTTCCCATACATCTCTCTTATTCCCGCAATAAAGGCTTCAATATCGGTGATCTTATAAGCTTCGGCCACGTCACTTTGTTGTATTTCCCATTTTCCTTTATCTTTTACTATTGATACTTTCGGACGTTTAATCAAGCTAATTCCCGGAAATAATCTTTCATCTGCTAAATTTCTATTATTATCCTTAAGATTGACAAATTCATCGCCATAATGACCATCATGTACATATCCTGCATGAGCAGCGAAATCTTGCAAAGATTTTTTTGAATAAATAAAACTTCCGCCAGAGACACCCCCCTCTTTTAAACCCAGTTGAGAGAATTTACCCTGTTCTGCAAATTTCAACTTCCCAAACGCATTCGAGGAGTCGAGAATTAATTGCGTTTTTCTACTAAAATCATCAAATTCAGGAAGCTGTTTCTTATAAGCTGACATAACTGATTTTATATTAGGTAGTTCCAAATGTAATGCATCAAACAACCCTTCATCCGAATTTTTGCTTTTACCAAATTTAACTGCTCTTTCGCGAATATCATTCTTGAACATTTTTAACATCTCTATAATGGCTAAACTAGTGATACCTAATATTATCATTATGAAAAACTGACATTTAACTTATTAGGATTTAACTAAAAACACCCTCAATTACTTTTAACATAACTATTTTATATCAAACAACATTGCCATGTTTTTTTTCGATCTACAAAATAAATCAACCAATTTCTGACAAATCAGATAGTAAAAAATATTGCTGGATAAATGAGAGCGCTAATTATCAATAAGCAGGCTATTAAACAAACCTACCATATTATAACAACCGTTTTTTGAGTGAATTAATCACCTCAATAGTATTGCCTTTCTTGCCGGGTGAAACCGTAGCATCCTCCGACAATACTTTGACATTCATCTTTCCTTTATCATCCCTAGCCAGCAGCGCATAACTATAGCCAGCTCTAATAGCAAGTTTTTCAGGCTTCTTTTCGTCATAGTTAAAAACGCCAACATTTTCTGCCGTATTATCAATCACAACGCCCGGTTTGCCCATATAGGTAATGACACTCTGATCATACTTTGCAAATATATCCACCAAATCGTTATTCTGTTCTTCAACCGCCATCGGCTCGCTGTCCGGCGAAAGCGCTTTATGGCTCTCATAAGTCGTAACAACCCCCTGCCGACCTGTTTTCCATTCATCATCACCCGGCCTCTGTCCTGTATGATAAGCAAAAAAATAACCATCTTTCACGGCATATATCATAGTACAACCACTCAATCCTCCAGACGTCACAATAACCGGGCGCCCATGTTGAATATCCTTCAAAGCAATTCTTATTCCCACAGTTCCTGATGCGCCATTCACCACATTAATACCGGTAATATTGGGATCTAACGTATTTTTCCCCCAATGTACGCCTATCGTTCCTGAACCCGATTCTGATGATGTCACTTGATCACCACCAAATCCCATCACAACATCATGAAAAGGATTTTCCTGACGGGGAGCGTTATTTCTCAAAGGCACTGCCTGTGCAAGTTCCCGCTTACTGTCATAACGATGGGCTACAACGGGCACATTAATTGGCGCCTCTTCATTCCCCACCAATAACCCTCTATTCATCAATGGGGAAATATATCCTTTATTCAAGCTTCTATCCGCAAGAAATTGTTTCAACCCTTTGGTTCGCCTGCTCTTATAGCCTTCCAAAGGTTCACTCTCATTATTTGAAAGTTCAAGATGTCCACCAGAAGAACTTGATAATGGCGATTGCATAGCATTATTTATAGCACTACTTCTAGTACGCTGTGCAGGTGTTGTTTGAGAATTAGCATGTTTTAACATTAATAGGCTCTCTGTACTGGTTAAATTTATTACATTTGAAATTTATATTTACCTAAGATTATTATCTTTTAATCCTAATATAAATATTTAAATAATACAATTCATTCTAGCTTATCAAATTTTCTATCATAATTATCAAGTTTAGATTTTAATGCTTCAATATTTCCAAAAAAATCATTAATATCGTATTCGGTTAAATAAACATCCACACCTTCATCTCGCTTAATTCTATCTAACTTAATACTAGATACATCTTTATGTATATCAAGCGTCTCTGAAATTAACGTTTTCTTTTCATTTTCAGATAATAGATTAAACTCACGACTGAATAATTTCTTTAACTTATTAAGGCTAACGGGATCTTTTCCTCTAGCATTTAACCAATCTGCTATTTTAAGGGGAGGTAATGCGCCCTCTCCTAAATCTGATTGATAGATATATCCCACTGTTTCCTGAACGTTGGATGGGATATCAATTAAAAACATATGCCCGAGTCGACGATCATTAACCAATGCAACATAATTTTTTGTACTACTGAGCTGATCAATTCTTTCAGCAAATTCATTGCCATCTATTTTTCCTGTCTGGATCGCTTTTACTGGATCAACAGCATGTTCCCTCTCAGTCATTAATTTAAATATATTTTGGGCGGATAAACCACAAACGGGTTCAGTCGGATCATAAGGGTTTACCCCAACCATTTCTTGATAGATTTCAATACCCCCTAATTCAGCAACAATTTCATCAATCGCCTTAAATATAGCCGCTAAATCCCGGTCAACGACTTTATCTTGCCAATTATCATTCCAAAGTAACTTATTCCCTTTAGGGTCATTATGTAGTGCAATAATATCATCTATCAACTTTACAGAACTTATATTACGCTGTTTTGGTTTTGATATATTCTTAGATTCAGACAAGCAAATTGAAGGCGCAATTTCAAGATGATCACCCGTTGTTATGTTTTCAGATGTTCTACCTTTTTTACTGCGAGTTTCAGACTTTTCCGCAAGGTCGCTGATTGGCATAATATTATTACCTAGAAGTTATAAGTAAGTAATATATAGATTAAAATATCACACACAACAAGATGTTTTTACATAAAACCATCAATAAAAATAGCATTATTTTCTCTAACGTGTCGTTTTATTATTGATAATCAATTAGATGATGGTTTTTTCACTCCAATTAATGCATCAGAATTTTCTTTAACCACAATAATACCTATACCATTTATCTCAACAACCACATCCTGACTCTTTACCCATGCTGAAAGGATTTCTTTTATTTTAGAAAAATAGATTGAAAAAGTCATACCCGAAACCTCAAGAATAATTTTTTCATTTTCTTGCTTATCATTACTACCTGCGACCGTTACAACCGGTTTAGTTGTTAGATTCACTTTAGCAAGCGCCAAACGCACATCTTCTGTACCACTTAAATCAGTACATAATTTCTCTAACAAAGCCTGGCTTATTTGTGAGCTAGTAGGATTCAACTTTTGATTCACAGAGTGAGAAATCTCCATAACTGACTCTATTGTATTTTTAATATCTTGAAGTTCTACTGGTGCGGTAACTGAATATAATAAAGAAAGTCGAGGACGATTGCCGAGAGCCTGCCAAAAATTACCCAAGCTATTTAAATTTTCCTGTGGTGGAATTACCTTAGTGTAAGCACCAGGAATTTTGGGTAATTGACGATGATTAATCAACGCGTTCAAAACAGATGTCATTATTTTTGCCGCCTGATTATCCGGCTGACTATCGGGGCTACTGCCATCAACTGATGGCTTATTTGGATGCCAGTAAGTAATTAAATAATTATAATTAATATTTACCCATCCCGGTAACAATAAATTAGTCACAGGATTGTAACGCTTTGGTTCAGCAGAGCGTAATTGCAAATCTTCATGTACATCATAGAGAAATACACTTATTGTTGGCTTCGATGGAATTGAATTTATTTCAGGTAAATCAAAACGAATATCAACATTATTTAAATGTTGAGATAGAATATCTTTTAATGCATTATTAACTTCCACAATAGCATTATTAGGTTCAATGATATGTTTCATATCGACTCCAAATTTAAAAAATTAGTCTGCCACTCTTATTTAATTCAAGAATAATTGCTCGCTCTATATGTTGATTCTCAATTTCTTCACTATTATTATCTGCCGCTAATATGGATGCCAATAAGGCAATATTCCTGATATTAGCCCCAGTCAAATCAGCTCGTTTAGCCAAATGTGCAAAATCAATTTTATCGGATAATTTCAGGTGTTCAGGCCAAATTACTCGCCACATTTTTTTACGTAGCTCCTCATCAGGATAAGTAAAATGGGTAATAAAGGTAAAACGACGATTAAAAGCGCTATCCAGATGGCTACGATTATTAGTGGCTAAAATCACTAATCCCGGATAATCTTCCAGCCGTTGTAATAAATAAGAAACTTCAATATTGGCATGTCTGTCCTGAGCATCTTTGGTTTCACTGCGCTTGCCAAACAATGCATCAGCTTCATCAAAAAATAGCACTCCGGAATCCATCTCAGCCAAATCAAAAATGCGGGCAATATTTTTTTCCGTTTCACCAATATATTTATTCACCACCGTAGAAAGATCGACTTTAATCAAATCAACACCAAGATGCCCGGCAATCACTTCTGCGGCCATCGTTTTACCCGTCCCCGATTCACCGTAAAACAGTGCGCTAATACCGCTACCGTAGCCTATTTTTTCCTGAAAGCCCGCATCCAAAATCTGGTCACGGTAATTAATCGCCGCAATAACCTCTTTCAATTGTTGGGCTAATGCATCAGAAACCACTAAATCATTAAAATTACGTTTTGGTGTTATCCTGCGAGCCAATTTACCTAAATTTTGTTGAGCGCGGAAACTTAATGCTTTCCGTAAATCTATTTCCTCTAATTGACCTCCCGGTTGTCGTAATATTTGATATTGATAAGCTTCTTTAAGAATTAACGGCAAGGTCTCTGCGGTAAATGAGAAACGCTGACACAATTGAATAATATTAATTCTCTGAACGACATTATCCGGTAAATATGCTTTCAACATAGATTCTTTATCCACCCGTGTAGCTACCGGCATCTCTATTTGCACCATTGGCAGATGTTTAATCCATACTAATGCATCTCCCGGTTCTACTAAACAAACTACCCGTAACTTTGGTTGATTTAGCAAAACGGATAATAGGTTATCCAATATTTTCTTTTCATCTACAAGTAAAGAAAAATTACGAATTAATAAACAAGCATTATGTAATCGCGCTTCTCTCACGGCATCTGCCAGCAAATTAGCTATTATAGTTAAATCCTCTTCCGTTAGTAATCGAGCTACATCCAGGGTTAAAGTGCTGATGCTGTGAAACGCCATAATATTACTGACCGCTAATTCTCTGGCATTGCCCTGTTTTCCTCTAAGTATCGCCAGCGGGCGAACCTCATCAGTTTCATTCAATAATATCTTTTCAAGTGAATGATAAAGAGTTGGTGGATACCAAAGGTGCGAAACAGGAGAATGCCAATAAGCACAAGTTATTAGGGGCGGTAAAATTACCTGTTGTCCTGATAAAAAATGCCAGACGGCACTGTGGGTTAAAAATTGCGTTTGTAACCAAATAGGTTCTTCGTGGTTATTAAGCCGTAATAATTGGTTATTGATTAACGGTGTTTGCGGTAAAAAACTGTTTTGCAGTAATTGCCAATCATTTTGACGTTGACTAAATAATTCAATTGCTAAAGCAAAACTAGGCCACTGTTTTTTACTATTACCGTGCAAAACAGCAAATAACGCATGATAACGGCTGTCAAAATGGGGTAATAAACCAAGTAATAAGACATCGCACTCAAATTCCGTGAGTTCAAAACGCTCAACTAATAGAGACAATGCATCAGAAACAAAATATTTTTCGGTTTTCGGATGACCAACAATATCACTCGCCTCAAATAGCCAATGAGGAAAGCCTTGCGGTTGTATCAGATATTCCTCTATTTTATTTTCATCAAGTAAAAAACTCTCCGGTAATGAATCGTACCTTTCCCTCTTTTGATAATAGTAGCGCTGTAATAGCAGATCGATACGTTCCAGATGGGGATAAATCCAGTGTAATTCAGCCATCACATAGTGGTTATTTTTAAGTAAAGAGTTCATTTTATATAAACCTGTTAAATATTTTGCCAGTCAACTTGTAAAGGACGATTTAGCCAAGGAAGTTTGACGATATTTAACGGCCACGGCCAGTCGGCCAATAACAGGTCAAATGGCTGATGTTGTAGCGTAATTTTGATTTCCTGTTCATCTATCAGCAATTCACCCGGTCGTTGTAAAAACAGTTGGCGGACATCATTACAGCTCAGTTTTTTCCAGCCCGGAAGTTGAACGATAATCGCATCCAACCATTGTTCTATTATCCGCTGTTCTTCTACCTCAACAGGGATTAATTGCGTCTCTTCATCAATCATTAATCCACACAGAACTTTATTGAGTGTTTTTCTTTCTACCTGCCCCTCTTCATTCCCCCAAATAAGATAATCCAGGAAATCAACCGCCCTAAATTGAGCTTGGTGATGAATAAATTCTTTTTCCTCAAGTAAACCTAATTGATTAAATAATGTGGGTAACATCGGCCATAGAATTAATATTCCAGCATTACTTACCTGATATGGAGAAGATAAACCCGATACAGAGTGTGGCCTGTTAATATCCCGAGATTGACTACGATTATTGTCTTTGACGTGCAAATTATCTGGTGTCAAATTATTTGTTATAAAACGTTGTGACAGTTTATTATACTGCTCAGCAGAGAGATATCTCTTACAGAGTTGTGAAACAGAACCCAATTGCCACAGTGGCGCTAACCAAGCAGTACCTGTTTGATTATATAACGCCGGATGTTGTAATAACTGGAGAATATTTTCTATTTTTATTTCTCCTTTTTGAATCGCTGTGATTATCAATGAAAGTTGATGCTGACTTAATAGTGATAAATCTTGCCTATGCTCTGTAGATAATTTCTGTAATAGCTCAGTAATCATTGAGTTAACCGAAGCTGTTTGTTGTAAAGATTGTTCTCTAAGAGTCTGGATTTCACAGCCAAAACGATTGGTTAAACTTTTATATTCCTGAACAGAGAGATGTTTCTTACACAGTTTTGGAATCAATTCTATTTGCCAAATTAGCTTCAACCATGCATTTAATAAATCATTTTCAGCTACAATATTTTGGCGAAATAAAGTAATAATAGGTACAATATCAAGCATACTGCTATCAAATTCAGCTATGATATAGGATATCACTTTCATATTTGGCTTAGGTATTTCCTGAGTATTATGTCGCTGTATATATCCCAAGGCATTTAAAACCAATTGCCAAGGAGCAGCTACCTTTCCTTGATGCTGATATCCATCTATATCCTCCGATAATTTGTGATTAATCGCGGTTAATAAATTTGGTTGACTGACAGCTAAAAGACGCTGCAAACTGTGTTCAGATAAACAACTTCTTGCTAATAATAATGTTAAATTTTTTCCCATCTGCATTAATTGATTAATTAAAGATTTGATATTAACATCAATATGCTTATTCTCTACTATTATTTTTTCAGGATTTAATTTAATATCTGTTTGATATAAATACTGGATAAACCCCTCGATATCGGATAGATAATGACTCTGTAATAAAGAGGACTTACCTGTATTTTTGAATATTATTGAATTTTCCGTAATGATTTTTTCCTTATTATTTTCATGATATTGATTCAAAGCCTTATTTAGCGCAGCATTAAGCCGAATAGGAAACAATACATTAAAGTTACGAAAATTAATTTCACCAAGATTCAGATTTAATTTATCCAAATAGATATCCTGACTAATCGCATGTTTATTAAAGTATAAATTAAGTAATTTATTCACACTGACTTGATTAAGCAGAGAATCATATAATATTTTTTTAGCTATCTGTTGATTATTAGTTTCAATATTAATGGAAACTCTACTTAATAAATTTTGCCTCGAAGTCATAAGTAGTATTCTCTTTACGATTAATGGATAATTTAAATTTTTAATTTCCTCATAAATATTAAAGCTTCATAATAAAAGCAAGAATATAATAAGGAACTGTTATTCTATTACTATGGGAATGTTTTCCTGTATTTTTTACATCAATCTCATGATTGTGTGTCTCTGGACTGTTTCCGTTTACAACACCTTTAGATGTGGTCATGCCTGTTGAGTAATAGAGATATCTATTATTGGTATTATTTGAAGAGGCTACCGCCCTCTTGTCTGAAGTGATCTTATAAGCTTTATATTGAGCCATTATATCTGTATCAATAATTATCCCACTAAGATGATCATGATTAGGTATTTGACCAATAGATAACGATCTCCCATCTGTTCTGCCGTTGATATTTAGTGTAGCCTCATCAGAATTAAATTTAAATGATTTACCATCTTTAGGTCCTGAAACTGTAGTATTACTCTGCCCTTTAACACCATCAAAATTCCCACCCAAAATAAATCTATCGATCAAATTTGGCGTATCATTTTTACCATCACACAATGCCCATCCTTCAGGAACACTACTGCCAGAAAACATCACAATCATTCCTCTGGGGAGTACTTTGTTAGGATCAATACTGACACCTTTATCATCAACTTTAATACCATTACCCGCTTTAACTTTTACACCACTTTTACTCAGACTTAAACCACTGACACCGCTCCAGGCATTGTTTGTATTTCCTCCCTCTAATTTCAAATAAAGGCCAGTATTATCAGTTACCACAATACCGCCCCCGTCCCAACATTTAACAGCTATACCTTCTGAATCAACGGAAATACTGCCATTATTCTTAGCTTTAACTTCTACTCCATTTCCACTAACAGAAATACCATTACCAGATTTAACTGAAACACCACTGCCATCAACAGTAATACCATTAGCGGCCTTGACAGAGATATTATCTACATTTACAACAATACCATTACCTTGACCAACACATATTCCGTTGTCTTTATTAATCAGACCACTACCAAGATCTACAGATAAAATATCATCTTTTAATATTAATGGAGAATAGTCTTTATTAGCGATAGTACCTATTTTTAAATTAAGCGTACCATTACCATCTAGCTCCAATCCTACTCCAGGTCCCTTTTGTTGCGGTGCTTGCCCGGCTGCTTTGCGGCCAATATCAGCCATATCAATCAATTGTTCATAATCAGTTTGCAATGGAATGCTGCCTGCTTTAAAACGTTTTTTTAAATCATCCACTGAAGGACTTGCTGCTTTATTATCGGTATTTTCTGGACTAATCGCTGAATTTGATAAATCGTTCTTCTTTTCCATTTTTATCACCTTATCTATTCTATTGCTAATATCCTAAAATCATGAATGTATAATGAAATAGTAATAATTAAAAACCATGAATTTAATAGTGCAATAAATATCTCTTATTGTAATACAATATTAATTCTCTTTATTGCGATTAATATCCTCTTGAATTTTTGGTATATATAGCAACTGATTACTCTCAATGAATTTATAATGCCATTCTGTTTCAGATTCACCAATCACCTCAGTTCTCTGCTCTTTAGTGGCGATTCGCATATTTCCCGTACCCGTTAATGCAGAAGGCAGACGTCCTAAAGTTAGCATTTCTAGAATATGGTATGCTTCATCCCCTAAAGCAGCGCCATTATTTTGCCAATGCTTATAGGTGCTGGCAAAATTCTTAAAATGATCTGAGGGCAACCAATGAATAATCATGGAAACATGAGCCGGGAATTCAGCTAAAATCTCAGTTTTCACCCACGATTCCAGTTTCTTAGGATCAACTTTGTTATTTTCAATTAACTGACGATTAATGACTACACTGACGACAAATGAAAAACGATCAGTATGCGCATATTCTGCACCAGAGAAATACCAACGATAACGCCATGCATTTTCCTTTTTCGGAAAAGCAACTTTGGTATCTTTATCCCGTTTAATTAATATTTTACCTTCAATCCGATCGAATTCTTTTACCACAGCTTTAAGTATATAATCAGATGTAGAATTCATATTAGCTGATATTTTTTTGACTGGTTCATAAGGGGTAATTTTATATTTTAGCGTGATTTCATCACCTTCTTTGATCATAGCTGGAAAGGGACTTTGGGGGCTGGACGTGATCCAGCGTTCATCTTTGTCATCTATTTTGTCTGTTTCATCGGCATAAACCAGTTGATAATCCATATCTTCCAACCACACCGGGCTATTTTGCCAAACGAGTCTTTTGTCGATGAATGCCTGTTGCACTCTGTCCAAATTGTATTCCAGAGCAACACTATTATGAGTATCAAGACAAAATGATTTTTCTGTAATTTCAGTGATCACCTGGCCGCGCAACGTGAATCCGTTCTCACCTTTAATCATTAAATTAATCATCTGACCATGTAATAACCGCCCTGCCGCATTTTGCTGAGTAATAATTAAATAATGGTTTTTAGCATCAGGATGATTTTTAATTTCCAGATTATCAGGTGTTTGTTCACTGTTGAATGCCTCGTCAGGTTTCACTGGCAACAGCCGACGATGCTCAATTAAATAGAAAGGCAGATCAACCAAATCAGGCGGTTCACTAAAATATTTTCTTCCCAAACCTAACCGGGCGGCAATCCGTTTTTGCAGCGCCGATACTTTATCAATCCGAATATTATTACGATGATAGGCCAGCTCTGGTTGTTGAGCCAAGTAACCGCGCTGAGTGGATAGAAAATCCCGTCGATTGAGAATAAGCGGTCTGGCTGCTCGATGAGCGCCAAAATAGCTTAACAGATATTCAAGAATAACCAGCTCTTTTGCATAATTTCGTTCATTGATGCCATCATCGTTATCAACTTGCACATCATCATTCAGTTTCTTAATTAAGTCAGGCATTATCTCCTGATGAACGTTCTGGCTCACTGTATTAACCTTAAAAGGCCATTGTACACCGTATACCGCATTTCCTCGTTGTTTAAACGCCAATAGTTTCGGCA
Source organism: Photorhabdus sp. P32 (assembly GCF_038085095.1). NCBI lineage: Bacteria > Pseudomonadati > Pseudomonadota > Gammaproteobacteria > Enterobacterales > Morganellaceae > Photorhabdus > Photorhabdus sp. P32. Next base: position 132,461 of record NZ_JAZGJN010000292.1, read on the forward strand.
ATAAAGCAAGTTCTGCACAGCCATTCGCTAATATCTGTTCAAAAGGCAGCATAAATTGGTGTAACTGTATTTGTTGTAAGGTATGTTTATTAGTCTGCAATCCATAGCAAGCGGGTAATTTATTGCTTACCGGGTAATAATCTCGCACTTTACGATGTTTACCCCAGTCCAATAATTCTGGTTGTATATTAATTAGCGATTCTGTAATAAGCTTTTTCTTGATCTCTTCGCTAGAAACCGTCACTTTCACGCCACCTTTGGCAATAATAGTCAATGGGCTGTTTGATGAGGTAATCAATGCTAAGGGATCTTCACCCCATAATCTGGGATAATATCCTTTAGCTATTTTCCAAGACCAATTATCGCCCGGTAACGGAGAAATAATGCTAGCATCATATTTATTCTTATCTAATTCCAGCCGGATTATACTTTGAACGCCTTTAATCGCCAATAATCGGTTAACTAAATGGCTCAAATTTAATTCCATAGCGCAGTTATAATCTTTTATTGGCGGTAAGTTAGGTATCCAGCCGTGATGCAAATAAGGCCCATCAAAAATTTCTTCATTACTGTAACCCATTTCTTTCATTGCTTGGGTGGTATAACGTAACGGCTTTTCCAGTACTGTTTGTTCTGCTGTCATATAAATTCGAGCAATTACGTCAGCGATATCTTTAACGTCATTATCAAGCTGAATATCCATCTTCAATGGCAAATCAACCGGGTTTAACCAAATAACCCGACTCACCCATTCTCCCAAATTACGGTTATCTTTCAGGAAAGCGTTAAGTTTCTCCTGCGCCAGCTTATTATCGATCTGAGTTTCCCGGCCTGGGAGTAAATAAAGCCAATAATTTCCTCTTAATGTTAACTGTTTGCTATCTGAATCTGGGGTTTGAGTAAAACTGTATTCACGCTTCTTTTTGCTATACCAGTATGTATAGCGTTGATCTTTAGGTTCGCATATCAGCAGTACATCATTAAATAAAAAGTAACCACCAACCGTGTCATCACTATGCAAATCCAGCAACGCCCGACGATAATCCGCCAACGTAATTGGACCACAAGTCAGCATCTGTTGCGGGCCAAACTCTTGGGGAAAAATACCGTCGCCGGGTGTCTGTTCCTCTTTTCTCGGCGTAAGAAGATCCAAAAGCGGCAACGAATGACGGTAAGCTAAATCTGAGACGCCATAACAACAAGCTTCTAATAAGGTAATGCCGGGATCATTCTCACTCATATCACTCCAACATTGACCGGACTGTTGCTCAATAACAGCCTTAGCCTGAGCAAGTAAGGTATCAAAGGCAATATCGTCTTTAACGATGGGAAACAGAGCATCCTGATGACGCATGTATTAACTCCTTATTTGAGGAATGTTTATCTGACCAGACTAAAATCAACACTTCATTATCATTAGCTTCAATACTTGCACCCACGGTACCCGTAACTCGGTTAGCGATGGCTATGCTTAAATTGGTGACGCGTTCTACCAGAGGAAATTGTTGGATGGCGGCTAATAGCTGGTAGTAATCAATGTGGTTACCCATTGTCACGCCGATAGCCGGATTCTCTGCCCACGGCATATATGTTCGGTTTAATTGTTGTTGTAGCTGATGATGACCATAATCAGAATTAACGCCAGAGATAAAGGCCACTTGATAATCCACTTTAACGTCAACATAAGTAGGATTGTTGATTTCAATGGTTGCCCAAGGGCTACTTAATTGACTTAACCATGCAACCATCTCTGCCAATCGCGCCGGGTTCAGTTTTGGGCGCAATGCATCATCATTATCCTTGTAACGGTTGTCTGGAATGATTATCAGTTGTTGCTTTTCCGGCGCCGGAATGGTGGTTAATTTACTGCCTGAATGGTGTCTGACATCAAGTAGGCTAATAAAATGATCTTTTAGTAAGGTGACCATGTTGCCCCAACTCAACACTCGGTTACGATGAGATAACCGGACAGGAATTCGTTTTAAGAAGGCTTGCTCAGTCTCTTGCGGATGACCGTTCCAGGAAGCCCAAGGTTGCGTGACGCCGCTGATTGCAGCAATAGTGTTTACCGGTTGTTTTATGCTGTTAGCGGCCAATCCGTTGATAAAGTGAGCCTGCTCAACCGCTTCTGCGTTAGCTAAGGCGGCGGTGGCGGCGTTATATAGTAAGCCTTTAATTCTTGGGCAATCTTGGAGATCAATCTTTCCAACTATCTCGGCTTTCAGCCAGTACCGCCCCGTCGGCATCAGGGCGGCCTGATTTGAAGCCTCTTGCGGCAATAAAGTGCGCCAGATACCCCGGTCGAACAGGTTACCGGTTTGATCATCAACTAATTTATCCAATTTACGCCAGGTATTGCGCTTATCGAGGTAAAACCAGGATAAATCGAGTGCTTTAACCCCTTCTAGTTGCCAATAGAGAGATAAAGTTTGCCCCGGCAACACTCCCGTAAAACCTAAATAAAATGCCCCATCGGTGAATTCTGGCGTCTCTGCCGCCGCCTCACCCCGGCCAAAAGGCGTCAGAGGGTAAACAGTAAATTGCTCAGATTTAGCTTTAACGCTGAATTGAATCTGCAACGCACTGATTTGCGGGGTATAGGGTAAGTTCTTACCGGTAGGATCTTGCCAATATTGGCTATGCATAAAATCCTGCTCGGCCAGTTCTATACGCACTGACGCAGGCCAGTCATTGGGCGATGGGCTGTCTGCAACAGGGTAATTCATTGCCGGTAAGGTAAATTTTAAGCTTTGCCCTTGTGGTTTTTCCTCTCCACTGAATAATGATTGCTCTTCATTAAGCTTTTCTCTCTTTTGGGGCGTGACTAAATAGCCTTGTACTTTAAATGCACTATTATCGGGCTTGGTCTCATATCCTCCATACCATTTTGAAAGGTTTTGTTGAGGCAAGCCAACCCATTGAGGGGTTACAGTCAGTGTTGCATTTTCAGTGCCATACCATTCAGGAGCAATCAGATGAAATCCAGAGCCTAGCGACGGTGATTGACCAAAGGGAAAGCTGGATGCATCCGTTCGGTCGATACCGCCATCAGAGGCATAGTACACACTACGGTTGTCATTAATGCTGATTTCGATGTCTTTAATCTCAGGCAGAACAGGACCTTGAATAGTGCCTAGCTTTAATACCGGTACATCAAACGTCATATTATCCAAGACATCAGGAGGAGTAATTGGCGCACCACTGGCGGACAATCCGAGTTCAAGCGTTGTTTCATTGACAAGCTTTACCTTCAAGGAAGACCAGCAATTTTCTGCACTAATATTAGCCGTGATGTGCTCAGATTTACCTGTCCACTTGCTTGTTAATGTAACTTTAATCGTGCGATCTCCTGCTGACATCGTAAATAAAGACGAAACAATTAAGTAGCCAGACAAAACCGGAACATCATTAGGTGTTGGGCTAAAAAGCCGAATACCGTTTTCAGGCAACACAATATTATCTGCAAGGTTCAGTGGTATTGCCGATTTCCAACCATCACCCTCTTTTCGATACCAACACAGGTCAGTCAATTCTCCTTGATTTGCCAATACATTCGATTCGGACACATATTGTAATGGATTGCCAGCACTATCATGTCCTGCATCAAAGTAGGTTCCTTGAGGAACAAGATATTCTGCATTATCCCCATTCAAGGTAATACCTATCGCTACCCGATCCGCTTGGGCATTTCTCGGCGTTAAGCCCAATAATTCTCGATAATAAAGATCGCGATGTCGCGCCGGAAAGGTATTGAATAATATTTTAGTGGTTTCTAACAGTTTAAAAAAAGCCAATAAAAAAGCCTGATGTGCAGGCAAAAGGCCATTGGCTTTACTCGCATCTTGGTAAATATCCGCTAATTGTTGCGGGTTGTTTTCCTGAATAAAGTAGAAATTATGCCAGAATTCCTCTTTTTCCTGACCAAAAGGAATTTTTTTAGCGTACTCCTGCATCCAATTTAATATATCCAGCGTACTTCTTTCATCAAGTTTAAAATCCGTATCCGATACCATAGCGGCAAGTTTATTTTCTAATTCGGTCTGTCCCATATTTATACCACCTGTTATTTGAAAATAATTTTAATATATTTTCAGGAAGCCATTGTTATTTACAGATAAATTGAAACGTTATTTATCCGGCGCTAACCGCATATTGACTGGCAATAAATCGGCCTTTACCCATACTGGGTGCGGTTATATCCGGGCCGCTCGATGGATTATTTGCTGGCTGTGATGGGGTAAAACGGGCAATAAATTGCTGTCCAACAATAATTACCGTGGCAATGCTACGGCAAAAGTTTACTTGCTGGCTGGCATCCAATTGAGCAATGGTAACCATACCCATGCCGGGTATTGGATGGCTAGGCGTAATATACTGCGCTTGAAGCTGTATATTTTTTTCATCACCCACGATGACCATCTTTTTGCCTTGGATCTTGGCATGTCCGCTCCCCCGGATGATTGCCGGCCCCAGAATGGTGACCTGTCGGTTACCGAATAAGGGCTCGAATAGCAACGTGTCGCCATCAACCACCAGTTGTTTGCCCATAAGACACCTCTATCGGACCTTCTCCAATCTCAAGAATACCTTCGATTTGCTGGATAATTTCACTGCCTCTCAAGGCATAATTCACCTGAATATGTAAGGTATTCGGTAAATCGGTTTTCTGACTCACTTTAATTTCAGTCATTTCTGCGCGGGGTTCATAACGTAATATTCTCTCTTCAATACGTGTTTGAATGCCAGCCATCAATTCATCACTGATATTTTCAAACATATAATCATTGAGACCACAACCATAATCTTCACGCATAATCCGCTCGCCGGGTTCAGTCAGAAAAAGAATTTTCATACTCTGGCGAACATGTTCTGCCCCTTCTGCCATTATGACTCCCTCCTGAGAAGAAAATTGCGGCGGAAATGCCCAGCCCCGACCATAAATATCGGTTAATATTTTATCTGCCATCTTATTTAACCTATTATTGTGTTAAATTAATTTTCGCCCCTTTAATATCAACCCCAGATTTTCCAGCGGCTGATAGGGATTTTTCGGCCTGAATATTAATTTCCTGCGCATGAGTAATGAGATTTTTAGCGGAATTAATGGTGATATCTTTATCCTGTTGCAAAGATAAGGTATTTTTTCCACTATTAAATGCGAGCGTATTGTCTTTATTATCGAAGATTAATGCTTGTTGATTTTCTCCCTGCTTAATCACTAACGTTTTTACCAGATTTTTTTCACTGGGTTCTAACGGTGATCTGTTTTTAGGATTATGCATGGCGCCTAATATCACCGGGAAACGGGGATCACATTCAAAGAAACCAATAATCACCTCATCCCCCGGTTCTGGATAGAAGCAGAATCCACTCTCATGACTGGCGTAAGGTTTACCTAAGCGGGCAAAAAGAGTGCTATTGGTTAAGTTTAAGGCCGGTATTTTGACCGGAATACGGCCTAACGATTGGCTATCCTGTTGGTATTTTTCTACGATCCCGACATGCAGCTCTTTAACCTGAGGGATAACCTGTTCTACGTCTGATTGCATGCCTAAAGTTAACCGGGTACGCCAACCCTGCCGTTGGTTGATGGTCTGACTGACGCCGGTGATAATCGCCTGACCATCCATTCCCGGCCCAAAGCCAGTTAACGCCAAAACATCCCCCGGCTGATAGCGATCATCGCCTGCAACCTCAAAATTGCCGGATATATTATGGTTTCGCCGGTTGCCTATGATGCTTTGAGTAAACTGCCTGGTTTGTTCATTATCCAACGGGTAGCTGAAAATCCATTGCCACTCTTGATCGGTCAACGGTTTCAGCATGTCCGTAGCAAGTTGACCATGACCAAACCCGCTACTTTTTACCTGAATCGCCTGAGACAACTTTTGTTGATTAATGTCCCAAGACTGCACACTGACCGTTTTGGGACTGCGCTGATTATCCCATTGCAGATTAGCTTCAAACAGCACAACGCTCTGATGGTTACCACGCTGGTAAATGGTGTGTACGGTTGACCGATTAAGTGATTCCGGCGTTACCAATTTAACCGCATCATGGCCGGGGAGCAGCCAGGTATTTGTAGCACTCAGTCGGCTTTTTAAGAATGTCCAATCATTGCAACGAAACTGCACCATTTGCTCATGCACTGTTTTAAGTTGAGGCGCTTGTTTTATTGTGACAGGCACACCAGCTTGGCTGAATAGCTTCTTGATAATCGCCTCATCGCTCTGTTTACTGAATAGCTGCGAGTGGAAATTATGCGTTAATTTTTGCAGTGGATGTTTCGCCGTCAGAATCATTAGACTGTCCTGACCTTTAAGCCCCAGTGTCTGCCGAACGATGATCCCTTTGAACAACACATTTTTTTGCATCTGCACAATAAGTTCATGATTCGGGCGACAACTTGCCAACTCAGCCTGCGCCTTGGCATCGAAAATATGGCTGGTGTCGCCAATAATACCTAACGTGACGTTAGCCGAAGGAATGCCATTGATAGGATAATTTACTGACAAACTGATAACCGTAAACTGATTGAGCGTTTTGTCGCCTATCTTAATCACGATCGGGGGTATCTTCATGCTTCCCTCCGCGCTTGTAGCGTTTGTCCCGGCGTGAAATCATCAAGATTATCCAAATCGTTTTGCCAAGCCAGCGAAAGATAATCGATACCGCCCGCCAAAGCAGCGCCAGCACCCAGCGCAATCAATGGCAGAGAGAGCATATCAGTTACGCTAACCGCAGTAGCCGGCGGCGATTTTAATTGTTGCTCAGCGGCCTGAATAACAAAGCTCTCATCCGCCGCCAGCGATAAGGTAGCTATTGCCCGTAACGGCATGGCATCCCGGTCAAACAAGGTGTAATGAATACCGAGGCCGCTGGCCCGGCAAGCAAAATAACCTTTGTTTTCCCAACGCATTTTGCCCCATTTGATTTTAAGAAAATGAGGAACTTTGGTACCGGCATCAACGGCACAGAGGGTTTTCAACGTCGCCAGTTGGGTTTCGATCGGCGTATTGTTGCCGGGCATTGATGCGTCAAATAATAGATCTAATGACAAGCCCGCAGGTTGAGACGACACATAGTGGTTACTTTGGTGGGTATGGGTAATACTTTCATCGTTTTTATAATTGGCTTGATAATTGAACTGGATCGCATCAGGGTTATACATCACCGGTAAACTACCCACCAAAATTTTACCTTCCCGATCTTTAAAAGCGGTCAGCGTGAGTTTGGACAAGCTACGTTCAATTAAGCTCATAATGGCCTCCCGTTTCACGTAATGCCTCTAACACCTCCCGTTTAATCCTTTCAATCAGGCGAGCGTCATCCAGCGCTTCTTGAGCTAATGTTCGCGGGGATGATAAATCACTGGCAGAATCGGTAACTTTGGCCTGAATAATCAGTTCCTTAATTTCTACAGTCATACTTTCACTCCTAACCAACGCATATCCTGATAACGTAATTCCAAAGAATTGACCAAAATGGCATTGCTATTAGCATCAAAGTCACCGGTAGACCAACGAACCGGTAACGCGTTACTCACCGTCCAACTTGCCGCCGGTAAAAAATTTTCATTCAGCAACATAATGACCACATCAGCATAAACCGCTTTTTCTCCACGCAAGACACGATCAAATATCAAAGTCAGCGGCGTAACCGTCATCACTCCGCGTTCCAACACTAAACTACCGTGCTGGATCTTCTCGGCCAGCCAAACATTTCTGGCGTTTTCCCCGCCCTGGCTGTGTTGGGTGGTTTGCAGTTCGCGGCTGAGTCCCGATATGCGCTGAAAGGCAATATCAAGTGGACTGGGAATATTGTTAAACAGAAAACTGGCGATAAAACGGTGTGATACTGACGGGGTGTATAGATTATGCATAGTTTGCCCCTGTTTAATTTAATCCCGTTGTCCCGGTACGCGTATCAAACATCAAACTCAGTTCAATAAATTCCGCCGGAATTAACAGAGCCAGTTTGATTTTCATGACCATTCTCCCGGCCCGCAGATCCGCTTCGCTCATTGATTCATTAACACCGAGTAATATGTCAAACGCTCGCTCCTCCTGAGTACCTAATAATCCACCTTTTAACCATAATTGATGCAACCAGTTGTAAGTTTGGCCCTTAAGTTTCATCCAGGTGATAGCGTTGTTGGGTTCGAAAACAAAAGCCCGGCCTAATCGGGTCATATGAGCTTCAATATAGGAGACCAAGCGGCGAGTTTGGATATAACGCCAGGGAGAGCCGGGAATGTTGTCCAGAGTTCGGCATCCCCAAACTCTAATTCCCTTACCGGGGAAGCTACGAACCAGATTCAACGAAGCGCCCTTCTGATTAAAGAGCGCATCAGCTTCAATAAAGGATCGTACTGGGCTGACCACCTTAGCTAAAGCTACGTTGGCTGGCGCGGTCCAGACACCTTGCTGATTATCATTGCGCTGGATAACCGCCGCCACCGCCGCGGTAGGCGAAAGGATAATATGTTTACCATTTTCTTGGTATGTGGTTTTCAGCCCCGGCCAATATACTGCGCCCCATTGCCGATCACTTGAGGAAAACTGCTCTAAACATTTAGCGGCCAGTACCGGATCATCCGGGGCATCCAGCAATCCCATGATGCCACGTCGGCTTTTACACAGATCGAGTATCGACTGCCAAAATTGCAACCAAAGATCTATGTCAGCACCAGACTCCCCCATCTGATTAAAGCGGACAATATCAGGGGCAACAATCAGCGTGATAGCACTCTCCGCAGCAATAGCCTGCTTAAGCCAATCCTGTTGCAGTGCGGCGACCAATGATTGAAAATCATTCAGTGGTTCATCAGGGGCCAGCGGCAATACATAGGCTTGTTGACCGCCATTGTCAAAAAAGTGGCGCACGGAGTAGTACATTAATCCTGACTCACGAAATTTTAGGGTAAAGTCGGTCAGGCTGTTTAATTTGACTGTGGTTTTGCTGCCCGAACTGGTTTTATTGCCCGAACTTTTGGGAATATGACCGATAAAAACCGGTGCGCCAATAAATGCCTCATCCGGCTTCTGGGATATCAGGTTCTCCTCAATTGTCACGCCCGACTGTGTTATTTCCATTATCATTTCCTCTACAGGACAGGCGCGGCAAACCGCGCCCCAGTACGGTTACTGTGCTACTTTTTGCGAAAATCGCAGGATAATAAATTCAGCCGGACGGACCGCCGCCATCCCAACCTTGACGACCATTTTGCCTTGCTTAATATCGCTCTCGGACATGGTGATACCTTGACCAATCTGCACAAAATAGGCTTCTTGGGGGTTACTGCCAACCAGCGCCCCTTGTTGCCAGAGTTGATGAAGATAGTTGTCAATGGCTGACCGTACTCGCTCCCAAGTCGGTTGGCTATTGGGTTCAAAGACGGCAAATCGCATTGCCTGTTTGATATCTCGTTCTGCTGCATTAAATAGACGCCGTACCGGAATGTAGCGCCAGTTGTCATCATCTTTCAGGGTACGTGTACCCCACACGACGAATCCTCGATTATTGAAATAACGGATAGCATTGATACCTTTTTGATTCATGGTACCTTGCTCATCTTCGGTGAGCCGTTCTTCGACATCACTAATGCCGCTCAGAACAATATTAGCCGGCGCTTTCCAGACGCCACGGCTGGCGTCAGTGGCGCAATAGACACCGGCCATTACTGCACTGGCGGGAATCCATCTATTTATGTTTTGTATTGCATAAATAGATTGCTGGTAGACATCAAGGTTTTTCTCTTTAAGTTCCGCCAGATTGGTAACATTGCTTGCTTGTGCATCCTTATAACCTGAAACAGCGATAAGGCTCTCTTCCGTTTGCATAAGCTGTGAGACTTTCACCGCCGGATAATACGTTGCAGTTTGTGAAGGCACATTAACACTGATGGCGGTTGTTTTATCCTGGTTATCAGCGATAAGGAAATAGCCCTTATCCAATAATGAAGATGTCAAGCTGTTATATATCTTGCTCTGATAATCAGAATCTTGTTCAGGGCAGACAATCAAGGTAATTTCTAAAGCCTGCTCAATTAATTCGGGAATTAAGCTCAGAGTTTCAGTATTTTCTAAATCAGCAATTGGTAATATATAACAAGGTCCACCGCCATTTTGGAAATAAAGTTTTAACGCATCACTGCTTATCGTGTAATTAGATACTGTCACCTCGTAAGTGTAATCAGCCTTTTTTTCTTCTCCATTTGTTTCATTTGTATCGCTATTAACCTCTACATTTTCTTTCGTAGCTTTATTTTCGGCTGATATATCACCTTCAACTTTCTCAACTTTTTTAGATTTTTTAGCGGCAGGCGGGGGGGTTGATTTAATAGCTATTGACGTAACACAACCCGCATGAAACTGGTCAGTGAAATCCAACCAACTACTAACCCGTGCCACTTGTGGCGTTACGCTAGTTTTCTTAGGTGAGAAGCGGCCAATAAAAACAGGAATTGCCGTGCTCCCTTGGCTGATAGAAAGCGCCAGTGATGCATCTTCTTCAATATAGACGCCCGGATAAGTTGGTGCTATTGGCATATTACCTCCAATTATTGTGCGACATTCTGCGTAAACTGCAAGATAATAAACTCGGCAGGACGAACCGCCGCCATACCCACTTTGACGATCATTTTGCCCTGTTTAATATCGTCATCAGTCATAGTGATACCTTTACCTATTTGAACAAAATAAGCTTGCTCGGCTTTATTTCCCACCAATCCGCCTTGTTGCCAGAGAGAATAGAGATAATTATCAATAGCTCGACGCACAACTTCCCAAGTGGGCTGGCTATTAGGTTCAAACACCGCAAAACTCATCGCATTTTTAATATCTCGCTCCGCACTATTAAACAGGCGGCGAACTGGGATATAACGCCAATTATCACTGTCCTCAAGCGTGCGAGCTCCCCAAACCAATGTGCCGCTCTTAGGGAAACCGCGGATCATATTCAGTGCTTTGCCCTGGTTATATTTTCCTTGTAGGTCATCAGTCACCGGATATTTAGGTTGTAATCCACCTTGAATAGCGACGTTAGCCGGCGCTTGCCAAACACCTCGGTTGTTATCGACACTGGCATAAATACCCGCCATCACTGCACTGGGTGGAATATCAACGCTAGCTCTTTTCCCTTCGTTATCTTTTTCTCCCCACTCAGTGGTCAGCCAAGGATAATAAACTGCGCCATAAGCAGTGGCGGTATAAGGTTTGAGTACTTTATCTGGATCGGGTTTTTTTATATCGGTGGTACCATCTTGTTTGGTAACTTTAGTCACTTCGGTGATATCAGCTTGTGGACCATCAAAAATGGCAAATAATCCTTTGCCCGGTTTACAAAGCATCCCGACGGCAGTATTAATATCTTCTCCGGCAGCAACCAGCAATGTGACATCATCCAGCTTCGGAACTTGGTTTACTAACTCTTCGGTTTTAACAAGATAACAATATCCACCGCCGTTAATAAAATAGGCGCGTAATGAGATATCAAGTTTGTCGTTGGGATTAAATTGTCTATTTCTTAATGTCAGATATTCTAACCAGCTATTAATACGATAATAGCCATCTCCTGACTTAAACAAATTTTCATCTTTGACAGCAAAAACAGGGACCGCCGTGGCGCTTGTACGAACAGAGAGCGCCAATGATGCATCTTCCTCAATATAAACACCCGGATAATCATAAGTTGTCATAATATTCGCCTTTAAAAAACACTACATTAACGTGCCAGATTATTCCTGACAGCAAACAGCGTATTAATGGAATTCAACAGTCACCCGATCGGCTTTCAGGCTCATTTCCTGTACCGCAACTTCATTACTGGTTGCATCAAAACTAGGCGCCGTCAGTTTTTCTGGGAAAGCATTAGCAATATTCCAGGTAATCAGCAAATTTGAACCTGTTTCATCAGTCAGGCTAATAGAAATATCTTTCTTTTCTATCTGATTAAGCGAAATAGAGTTAATCCAATCGTACAATTTAGATTGCCCTTTAAAAATACCGCGCTTCAAGGTAATTGTTGGTCTCTGACGCTGACCGGGCATTTGTAACCAATTACCAATGCCATCACGATATTCAATGGTGTCATAGCTAATATCTAATCCCGATACACTTTGAAAAGACATTTGCTCATCACCAACAGTCACGACAAAACGGTAAGTTGGAATAGGGTATTGAACAGCAATTTGATCGGCAGTTGTAGACATTGTGATTTCCTTAAGAAGAGTTAAATTCATAACCGGGTTAGAACACACATCATTTTAATTTTAGGTACGCTACCGCCCTTAGGTATCATGCCTAATGCCTTACTTGTGTATTCACTTGCGGCTTTAATATCCAAACCCTCATTCTTGAATGAGGCGACCTGACTACTGACTAACGTAACGTATAAGTTAATACGTGATAAACATCACACTGTTGGAGCTTTAAACTTTTTAAAATTAAAAAAACCATTCATCGAACAGTAATCACTCAAATACCGATAAATAAAAGTTAAAAATAAAAAATAATTATTTTTATCGATTTTTTATCTGTTAATTCAATTACATAAATAAATCGTCTCCAATCCACAGCATTATGGCTCGTGGATATTTATACCCTATAGATTTCAAGATGCATCGCGACGGCAAGGGAGCGAATCCCCGGGAGCATAGATAACGATGTGACCGGGGTGAGTGAGTGCAGCCAACAAAGAGGCAACTTGAAAGATAACGGGTATATATTAAAGAGCCCTTATTTGTCACTTGCATACGCAAGTGACATTTTTATGTTCTGTTACTTCAAGGTGTAATTTTGAGAGGAAAGATATGCTAGAAGTGTCACAAATAGTAACCTATACAG